>NZ_VOZH01000040.1:0-22702 GCF_013419875.1 Acinetobacter sp. YH12049
TGCCATACTGGCAGGGCTTTCAATACTATTGAACACTCTTCAGTTGTTGTCAGAGTATTCGTCTGATGAGCTGAATGCGATTGCTCAGATCGCATTCAATTTATAAAAAATGTGTAGATACCTATGCCTTTAAGGAGAGGGTTTGGGAGAGGTTATATATTCTGAAATATCAAATCGTGCAGAAGCAATTCCGCGCGATTTTTTTTTGGCTGAAAATTTTATTGAGGCAAATCTCTACAAAACAGATGCAGAATAAAAGTGTGAAATAAATCACAATACTGCGCAAATTTTATCGCTTTAGAAAGACTTTATAACAATGACGTTTACCCAATTGGTTCGTGCTGAATCCTTTCCCACCCATATTTCTTGGCAATGGCGTGATACTTTTGCGCTGTGCATTCTTCCGTTGATCTTGTTCAACAGTTATGTCTTAGACCAATTTTTTGGTGTTTCAGCTCAGGTTGCTTTGGGTGATTCGATCTTTCGCGGTATTTTATTTATTGCCGTATGTTGGCTCTATAAAACGATGCTGTATACACACTGGCAAAAGTATAAACAGGCTTTTTGGCGTTCAAGCCTGTTGGTGGTTGTCGGTGCAGTCGCTTTACAAGTGGTAATTTCTTTTACACGCAGTCTGTTGCCTGTTGGTGAGAGCATTGAAAAAGAATCGACCATTGATCCCAATACGATTGCCTTTTTCAGCTTGCTGATCATCAGTCTTGGGCCGTTATTTACCGCTTTGCTTGAAGATATTATTTTCCGCTATACCTTGCTGCAAAAGCTGTTTGTACAGCCGTGGCTGTGGCGAGTGATTTTGATCTTGCTGAACTCAATTTTATTTGGCTTGATTCATTATCATAATTTTGATGGCAATTTGATTGCGACCATTAGTTTTATGGCGGCAGGTCTATTTCTCAATCTGATCTATTTGTGGACGCGTAACATTTGGCATGTCTTACTCATTCATTTCGTTAACAATGCGGTACTATCGCTAGGCGGCGTGATTTTATTGAAATTGCTTCAGCCCTATGTGGGCAGTTGAAGTCAAAAATAGGGGGGAGATTGTGTCCAGTTTATTTATGGTGATGCTCGGCGGACGCCATGCAAGAGCAAATATCGAAGTGCATGACGTCATTCTTGCAGTGGGTAACGCATTAGAAGAGGTTTATCCACAACTGAGAACGGCATGGTTTGGGGAGCAAAAAGGCTTACATATTGATGCTTGGGCACAAGTACATACAGTCAGCACTGAAAATCGACATTATCGCATCCAATTTTGTGATGCCGCGCCTCGAGCTGAAGATGAAAAATTATGGCTGATTAATCTCGGGGGATATGATGCCCGCGAATTTGGTGAATTACATCGTTATGTTTTGGTGACAGGACAAAACGCTAGTGTCGCAAAACAAAGGGGCAAGGCTTTTTTTGAGTCACATTGGCAAAAACAACATACCGACCGGACCCTAGATGTTGATGATTGTATTGCGATTGATCATGTCTATGGGCGCTATATCGAATTGGTTGAAACGTCGCATAGCCAGCAAAATTCATGGAAAAATGATTACATCTTAATAAATGAACATTTGTGATGATTAAGAGCTGAAATGTCAGCTTTTATATTTTTTTGTGATATTCGCCTGAAATCAGATGGATTGTCTTTTCAGGCGTTAAATAATAGGCATAATAACATTCAGGATTTAGACCTTAAACCTCAATGGAATGGCGTATATGGATTTAATACGGCCGAATGGACAGCCGCATTATGGGCGTTTTAGTGAACTTCCCAATCGCATCGATTTAAGTAAGTATGAATATAAGACACCGTATGGAAAACGACTTGAAGGTTGGCGTAAGCGTTTAAAATATAAAAAATTTAAATTTTGTTGTATTCAGCATGAACATTATACGATTGGTCTAGCGATCGCCGATATCGCGTGGGCGGGGCACGGTTTTGTCTATGTGTATGATCATATTACGAATGAAGTATTGGAATGGAATTCGATTAATTTCCTATCACGCAATACCGTTTTAGATGAACAACCTTTATTTAATCAGAGTCATTTTATCAAGTCAGGGATTCAACTGGATATTCAACATGCCAATGGTGTGCGATACATTCAAATGTCGAAACATGGTGAACTCAAACTGAGTGCTCGAGTGTTTTGTGCAGGGACTGATCCGCTGAGTATGTGTAGCCCTACAGGGATTAATGGTTGGACCTATACTCAAAAATTGACGACGTTGGGCTGTGAAGGTTTCTTTATCAATAAGCAAGGCAAGACCATTCAATTCCATGACCGGACATTGGTGTCTTTGGATGATACCTGTGGTTTTCTTCGTCCTGAAACCGCATGGTTTTGGCTGTCGTGTAACTTTTGGGATAGCCAAAATCGACGTGTTGGGATCAATCTTGCCTCTGGTGTAAATGAAAGCTTTGGCAATGAAAATTGCCTTTGGGTCAATGGACATCTATATGCCATGTCTGATGTGCTGTTTCAGCAACAAGGCGATAATCAATGGAATATTAGTTCATTAGACAACAGCTTAAATTTGATCGTCACCACAGGTTGGCGGCGCTATGAAAACCTGAATTTAAGACTGGTTGGCAGTCAGTTCAGTCAATGGCAGGCAAAAATTAGCGGTACAATTCAACGTGATGGTGAAGAAATTGTATTCTTAAATGAATATGGTTTACTTGAGCAGCACTATGCCAAATGGTAAGTCTAAGCCTATAAAAAAAAGCCGCAATCGATGCGGCTTCTTTTATTCAGTTTTTATTTTGCAGCTTGCCAAAACACTTCCGCAGCTTGAATTGGATCATTGGTTTCTTCATAAGTTTTTAACCAGAGATCATAATTTTGCACAATGGGATGCTGACTCGGATGAAAGTCTTTTTTAAACCAATCTCGATAAGGTTTGCTCATTCGAGTGAGGGTGCCATTTTTACCAAAGAACCATGGTAAGCCTTTCATATTTAACTTTAAACGTTCAGTGAAGCTAAAGCCGTCATGTTTCAGCATCACATTGGCACGGTATAAGGTGAAGCCAAGCATCAATCCACTGGTCCAGACCAAAGTAAATTTTTTTAAATTTTCATCGACCTTAGCCACATCTTTCATCACATCAAAAGCCACATCGCGATGTTCCATTTCTTCTATCGCATGCCAAATAAATAATGCACGGACATAAGGATGCGCAGATTCTAGTACGGACTTTTGGCTACAGAACGTTTCAGCCATCAGCGCAGTCAAATGCTCGGCAGAAGCCGTCATGGCAATGTTGTATTCAGGTGAGCGTTTGCTCAGTTCAAATTTAAAAATTTTATTTAGACGTTTAATGAACGCATCGACAGGCATGCCTTGTTGTTTCATTAACATGTTCATTTTGTCATGCGCCATACCGTGCTGCGCTTCTTGACGAATAAAGTCAGCGACACGTTGTTGTAAATCAGGGTCTTGAATTTGACTGCGGAACAGACGTACAGATTCAATAAAATAGCGCTCGCCATCAGGAAAGGTCAGGCTCAAGGCATCAAACATACGTGTTAAAAAGGGGTCCCCGCCAAACCAATAGCGCGGGATTTCTTCTAACTTAAAATTCAGCTTTGTGCGAACAATAGGTTCGACTTGATATTTGACGATAGCATTCATGATATTTTTTCTGTGCGAGTCGTGTTGATTGCAGTATGTCGGAGAAATTGCACTTTGTTTTGACAGATATTGCCAATTTTTATACATTTTACGCCATGATGAAAATATAAAATGTCAGAATTGGCAGGTCAGAAAGAGGGGCGTGATGGCTGAAATTCAGATCCCAAATGGTTACTTCCAATTGTGGAATATGGTCTTAATTGAGCGTGAATTAAACTATACACAGCTCGAATGGATTGCGCCGTATGCTGCGCAAATTCAGCATGTGCTGTCTTTGCCGATCGACTCTCAATCGCCGAATTCTTTTTTTAACAGCATCATGCAACTGACTCAGCAGCATCTGGATTGTCCGCAATTGGTCTTTGAAATGGCCAAGTATATTCGTGCGGAGCATTTTGGGGTGTTAGGTTATATGGCGACACTGAGTAATAGTGTTGCAGATGCTTTGCAATATGTGATGCGGTTTAGTCGTTTGGTGATTGATGGGGCGCAAATTGTGCCGATGAATATGAGCCATCAAGATCATCAAATTATACTTTCTTGGCCACAGCATGATGATGAATATGCTTTGGTGAATGAATTGACGATGGCCTGTATGGCACATTTGGCCAAGCAAATTTTTCCAGATTCTTTAAAGTTACTCCGCATTCATTTTGCCCATGCAGCGCGGATGGCTCGTTATCACTATGAAAAATTTTATGGCTGCCAAATGGAATTTTCGACCCTTAAATATTCATTTGTGATTCATGCCGATAGTTTGGATTTAAAGTCAGAACTTGCTGATCCGTCACTGATGCAATTGTTATTACGCCAAGCCGAAGAGGCGATCGCCGCTCGTCCGCAACATGCCGATCCAATTCAACAGATGCAACAATGCATCGCTGATCATCTCAAACTAAAACAGCAAGCCCCTAAAATAGAGTGGTTAGCAGAGGAGTTACATCTGTCAGTCAGAACCTTGCAACGACAGTTACAGGAGAAAGACACCTCGTTTAAACGGCTTTTGGAGCTTGAACGGATGAAACGCTGTGAATATCTACTTTCACAACAAACCCATTTGACAGATATCGCTTTACAGCTAGGTTATTCAGATCAGTCTGCTTTGGCACGTGCTTTTAAGGCATATAGCGGAGAGACATTATTGGCGCGGAAAAAAGCTTTGAAATTAGAATAAAACGTGCAGATTGCTCGTCAAGAAAAGCCTTTCAAACAACATTAAAAAAAGCGGTCAAACGACCGCTTTTCTTTTAAGCCAAGCTTATGCCGCAGCTTTTAATTTTGGATAACGAAGTAAAATGGCAAGGATGGCAAAGATCGCCAAGATCCAACAGTAATACACACTACCAATCAGTTCCACAGGCGAAAGTTTTGCGATCGAACAAGCCAGTAACAGCTGTGCGCCATAAGGAATGAGACCTTGGACTACGCAAGAGAAAATATCCAAGAGCGCAGCAGCACGTTTAGGGTCTACACCATATTCTTTCGCGACTTCACGTGCCATGTCACCAGATAAAATAATTGCGACAGTGTTGTTTGCCACAAATAGGTTGGAGAAACTCACCAAGAAACTGATACCAATTTCACCCGCGCGTTCGGCACCAACTTTAAAGCAGCGTGTCATGCTGTAAATACGTTGAATCAGCCATTCTAAACCGCCTTCTTTTTGCATAATCGCAGAAATGCCACCCAAGAAAATAGAAAGCAGGGCAACTTCAAACATGCCGGTAAAGCCGTCATAAATAGAATTATTTAAGCTTAAGAAGTTAAATTCAGGTTGAATGACCAACCCAATCAAACCAGATAACAAGACACCAATGGTCAGTACAGCAAGCACGTGCAAACGTGAAAAGGCCAAAATAAATACGGCTAAATACGGCAAGATCAGCCAAGCATTATAAGCTTTGTGTTCAATCGCTTGTGAGCCTTGACTCATGAATAAATAGATACAGATACTGACGATCGATGCAGGAACAGCAATCCAGACATTGACCTTAAATTTATCGCGAAGCTGAACTTTTTGACTGTTCGTTGCAGCAATGGTGGTATCTGAAATCATCGACAGATTATCACCAAACATAGCACCGCCGACCACAGCACCAATGGCATACACCACTTCAATTTCGGTGACTTGAGTAAATCCAAAGGCAATTGGTGCACAGGCTGCAATGGTACCCATGGAGGTTCCCATCGCTGTGGCAATAAAGGCCGCAATAATAAACAGCATAGGCAGTACGAACTCAGGCGCAACCACCGATAGTCCCAACTGCACTGTTGCATCAACACTACCGATGGCACTGCTGACACTGGCAAAAGCACCAGCGAGCATAAAGACCATGAACATTAAGATCAAATTCGGGTGGCTGGCACCTTTCATAAAGGTATCAATCGCGTCATTTATCTTGCCGCGATAGAGCAAAATTGCCAATACAATCGCAGGAAGAGCAGCGACAGGGGCTTTCACTTGATAGAACGCAAACTCAGTTCCAATGATGGAATGGTAAATACCGCTGCCCAAAAAAATGGTCAGAAAAACAATAAGCGGGAGCAGTGCAAATGCCCGAGCAGGCACTTTCACTTGTGAATCGGAGGACATAGGAGATAAAAAAATAAAAGTATGCGGCTAGTATAAAGCAGGTTTTGCAATTTAAGGAAAATTAAAATGTAAATGCTAAGCCTGTTATTTTTAACATTTTTTTGATGATAAAATTAAGTTAATCTAAAACCTTATAATTTTGCCAGATCCTAAAATTAGGCATCTTTGATCATTGTGAAAAAAACTGAAATATCGGTAAATGATGCTTTCGGGTTGTTCTGGAAAATTATGTTTGCATGAGAAATGCCGACTGAGGATTGTATGCCCTGTTCAATGGGTAAAAAATAGCGTTACAATGCGATGTCTTGTATTTCGACAAAACCCACATCATAGTTTTGATTCATTCAAGGAAAGTATAACCCTATGTCACGTTTAGCCACTCGATTTGGAACGCTTAAATCTCAACAGCGTAAGGCCTTGGTTTCTTATGTTATGGCTGGTGACCCTCATCCACAAGTAACGGTACCTTTGTTACATCAAATGGTTGAGGCAGGTGTAGATGTGATCGAATTAGGTCTTCCATTTTCAGACCCAATGGCGGATGGTCCTGTTATTGCACTTGCCGCTGAGCGTGCGCTTGCTGCAGGAACCAATACTCTAGATGCCTTGAACATGGTGAAAGAGTTCCGTAAAAACGATACAGAAACACCGGTAGTACTGATGGGCTATTTAAACCCTGTTGAAGTAATCGGCTATGAAAAGTTTGTTGCCTATGCACACGAATGCGGTGTAGATGGCGTGCTCTTGGTGGACCTTCCACCAGAAGAAGCAAAAGATCTAGATGCAGTATTGAAAAAATACGACATGGATCAAATCTTCTTACTTGCGCCAACATCCACTGATGAACGTATTCAGCATGTGGTGAAACAAGCCAGTGGATTTATCTACTATGTTTCTTTGAAAGGTGTGACAGGTGCAGCGACTTTAGACGTTGCTGAAGCTGCGGCACGTATTCAAAAAATCAAATCGTATACTCAGGTACCTGTCGGCGTTGGCTTTGGTATTAGTGATGCAGCATCGGCGAAAGCCATGGGTGTTGCTGCAGATGCGGTGATTGTAGGTAGTGCTTTTGTTAAACAATTTGCAAACTTAGCGCCAGAACAAGCTGTAATCGAAACAGTGAATAAAGTGAAGGAGCTTCGAGCTGCGCTCGATGAGTTAGTATGAGTCAAGACGCAAAAACAGGCAAAATTCTGAGCGCATCTACGCCATGGACAGAGCGTGCGGTACCAGGTATTCATGTACCTGATGAACAGCAAGCATTAAAGGCGACATTTACTGAGCCGACGATTGAATGTCCTGAGTGTCATGCACTTGTGACTCGTACTGCGATGTCATTTAATGCCTACGTTTGTCCGCAGTGTGATGAACACTTGCGAATGAAAGCGCGTGATCGCTTGAACTGGTTCTTTGACCAAGTACAAAAAGAATTGGGACAAGAATTTAAAGCCAAAGATCCACTTAAATTTGTAGATAGCAAAGCGTATCCAGACCGTATGTCTGAAGCGCAGAAAAAAACCGGTGAAACAGAAGCTTTAGTGGTAATGCAAGGAACGCTGAAAGGCATTCCAATGATTGCGACTGCTTTCGAATTTGATTTCATGGGCGGTTCAATGGGTACTGTTGTAGGTGACCGTTTTGTTCAGGCTGCTGAACTTGCGATTAAAGCAAAACAACCGCTTATTTGCTTCGCTGCCTCTGGCGGTGCACGTATGCAAGAAGGCATGTTGTCACTCATGCAAATGGCGCGTACTTCTGCTGCCATCCAAAAAATGAAAGATGCTGGCTTGCCTTATCTAGTGGTGCTGACACATCCAGTCTATGGTGGTGTGACTGCATCATTGGCAATGCTCGGTGATGTTCACTTGGCTGAACCGAAAGCCATGATTGGTTTTGCTGGTAAGCGTGTGATTGAGCAAACTGTACGTGAAAAATTGGAAGAACCGTTCCAACGTGCAGAATACTTGCTTGATCATGGTGTAGTCGATCAAATTGTCCACCGTCATGCATTACGTGATACAGTTTATCGTATTGTAGCGAAATTGATGAACTTGCCTTGAACACAGCACCACTTGCAACTGATTCTTTAAACACATGGCTCGATTATTGGAGCCATGTTCATGTTACGGGTATTGATTTAGGTCTGGAACGGGTGATTCCTGTTGCGGAACGACTCGGTGTAACCCAGCCTGATGCGAAAGTGCTGACGGTCGCGGGAACAAACGGTAAAGGTTCAACCACGACCACTTTGGCTGCGATTTTAAATGCCCAAGGTTATAACGTGGGGCTATACCAATCACCGCATATATATCGATTCAATGAACGTGTAAAGCTTCAAGGTGTTGAAGTAGCCGACCAAACCCTGATTGATGCTTTTGTGGCCGTTGATCAGGCGCGTCGTGAATGTGAATTAAGTTTATCTTTTTTTGAAGCGACCACTTTGGCCGCTTTTGTTATTTTTAAACAGCAACATTGCGATGTATGGGTCCTCGAAGTGGGCCTTGGCGGTCGACTTGATGTGGTCAATGTCGTCGATCCAGATGTTGCAGTGATTACCAATATTGGTTTAGACCATACCGATTGGTTAGGCGACACCATTGAAAAAATTGCTTTTGAGAAAGCTGGGATTATTCGTCCGAATATTCCCGTGATTTTTGGTGGACAGCAAGTACTGCCTGAAGCCATTCGTCAAAAAGCAGAAGATTGCCAAGCTGCTTTACATGTACTCAATCGTGATTATTTTTATCAGTACAGTGATGACGGACAATCTTGGATGTTTGCCTCTTCAGGTTCAACCTTAAAACTACCCGTGGGTTCTTTGGCACTCGAAAATATCTCTACGGCTGTAGCAGCAATATTGGCCAGTGGTTTGGTGGTCTCTCAGCAGTCGATCGCTCAGGGGATTAATAATGCCAAGTTACAAGGCCGTTTTGAAGTTAGAGAAATTGCAGGAAAAACGGTGATTTTCGATGCGGGACATAACCCGCATGGTGTTGAATTTTTGTTAAAGCAATTGCGAAATTTCCTCCAGTACAATAAACAATACACAGAAGTGATCAGCGTTTTCTCCATGCTGACTGATAAAGACATAAATTCTGTCGTTAACTTATTGAAAGATACGGTAAGAATGTGGAAAATTGCACAATTAAATGTGCCACGTGCGGCATCTATCACACAATTGGATAGCGCACTACAGCATCAAGTCGTAGAACATTATGACAATGTGCAATTAGCTTTTAAGTCCGCGCTGGAAGAAACAAAGAATAATCAGCTGATTCTGGTATGTGGTTCATTTCATACCTTAGAAGCGGTATGGGAGTATCTGGAAGAATGTCAATGAATAACAAACAACGCTGGATGGGTGGTGTTGTTTTATTAGGTGGTGGTGTACTGCTGGCCGCACTTTTACTTAAAGGCAAAGAAGAAATACATCAAAATCAAAGCCAAACCCCTGAAATGGCTCAAGTTGAGCAACAAGGTCAGGGTGCGGGTAAAATGTCATCATTGACTGTTGATGTTGAAACTGAAAAGCGTTTGCTCGAAGAACAACGACGTACCCGTGAAAAATCGGTTGCGGAGCAAGAAGCACGTGCAGCAGAATTTTTAGCGATGCAACAACAAGCGGAGGCTGATGCAGCACGTAAAGCAGCAGAAGAATATGCGGCTTTAAACGCACATCGTTCAGCTCAACAAAGTTCGGATAATATTCCTCCCGAATTGGTTGAAGATGAAAAAGCCAAGCAAAAGCGTTTAGCTGAGGATAAGTTGGCGGCTCAAAAAAAGTTAGAGAGTCAGTCGGCGCAGCAAAAGGCTGATCAGGCACGTATCGCAGCAGATAAACAAAAAGCCGAAGCTAAACGTAAAGCGGATGCTCAAAAAGAAGCTGAACATAAAGCACATGCTGAAGCTGAGAAAAAAGCAGCGGATAAGAAAGCAGCCGAAGTGAAGCAACAAGCTGAAGAAAAGCGTAAAGCTGAAGAAAAGCGTAAAGCTGAAGAAAAACACAAGGCAGAAGAAAAGCGTAAAGCAGAAGCCAAGAAAAAAGCTGAAGCTGAAAAAGCACGTGATCTGTTGGAAAATGGCGATAAGCAATGGATGGTACAAGTTGCACTGGCTGCCAATGAAGCCAATGCAGATGCCGTCGCTGCAAAATTACGTGCAAAAGGCTATAAAGTGACGAAGAGTCCTACATCTAAAGGCATTCGTATTATGGTTGGCCCTTCGAAGGACCGTGATGCTGCGGACGCAACACGTAAAAAGATCAATTCAGATGCAAGTTTGAATATGAAATCGGCGTGGGTGATTGATTGGGTACCACTCGATAAACGCTAAGTTTATTTGAGGAATGACCTTTAATAAGATGGATTCAGTAGTTGCTGCTGAATCCATTTTACATTTTCAGGGCTGAATAATCGGTCTATATTTTTCCAAATAGGGTGGAAGCCATAGCCACCTTGTTTCATTTCACGCTTTGCTTCCTCAATGGACCAATGCTGAAAAATAATACGGTACATTGCCACACTCGCGCCTGTACGGTCTGAGCCGTGGTAGCAATGGATTAACACTTTTTGCTGCTGTTGTTCAGCCACTTTTATAGTTTTCATCACCGCCAGTAAATCTTCACGATCGATTTGCCACGTGTGTATCGGAATATGTACAAATTTAATCTTTTGCGTATCAATGACATTGTTTAAGCGTTCTGGGTCATGATGCCGTGAACGTAAATTTATGATCACATCGATGTGCTGTTCTCGTAGAACAGGGGCGAGATCTGCATTAGGTTGTTCACTGCGAAATACAGTTGGGCTGATTTGATAAAAATTATGCTGTTGATGAACGACTTTTCCCCAATGCTTAGGACGTTCATTTAACGGTAATGGATTTGATGTCATGCAACCCGTGAAGCTAACACTAAGGAGGATCATTGGCAGGATTTTAGCGGTCATTGCTTGTGTTCTGATAGCGAGCGAGTTCGAATGGGTCGTGTGCGCAGATGAGATCGATGTCCGGATGCTGTGCTAACTGCTGAATCTTATGAAGTGTGTGCAGTCGCTGTGTATTGTCGGTGGCAAATAAACGCTCAAGCTGATTTAAGGCCCGCGAATGAAAATTTGGATTTAATTGATGCTGTGAGTAATAAGCATCGCCGCAATATAACAACCAGCGATGGTTGTTTTTAATCGCAATACCGGCATGACCCGCGGTATGTCCCAAAAGTGGGAGCATTAAAATATCCTCTTGAAAAATAGATAGACCGGCAGTGTGCTCTAAGTTAAACCATGCTTGCGTCCCGATGTTTTCGATAAAGTTCCAATAACGATGCTGTTGGAACTGCTGTGGTCGATAGCGCAGTCGTGATTTAAGGCTGTGAAGATTTTGAGTGGCGTTATATTCACTGGCTAAGACATGCACGGTCGCCTGCGGAAAATCTGATATCCCGCCAGCATGATCAAAATCTAAGTGTGACAACAAAATGTGTTGAACATCTTGAGCCTTAAAGCCTAATTTTTGAATTTGATGAATCGCACTCAGTTGCAGATTAAATTTGATCTGCGCTGTGCGTGAAATAAACCGACCTAAACGATTTTGTGGATGTAAATAATCTTGTAAGCCCAGTCCTGTATCGATTAAGACCAGTCCTTTATCAGTTTCAATGAGCAGGCAATGACAGACCAAATGTGCGCGAAAGCCTTTCTGTCCAAATAAAGGGGCACACGTTGGACAAAAACTACCACAATGTAAATGATGAATTTGATGAATCACGGTTTGTTGTTTTCAAGTTTTTCTTAGTTATAACGGAATTGTGTTGTTTAACCAATCTAATCCCTGAGAGGAATTTGTAATCAAAAAAAAGCTCATCCGAAGATGAGCAGGTTGGAGAATGCCAGAACGGGCTCGTAATTCGTTCTGATGGGAAAATTAAACTAACTATGGTTATGATCCGTAGTTGGCTCAGGTCATGCGCTTAAAATTAGTTAAAGTTGTACCTTCGCTTGGTCACTCGCCGCAGAGCTTCTTATCTTTCGCTCGGACAGCGTAATGCTCCGTTTTATACTTACTTAGGTTGAGGCGTTAAACGAAGGTAAGGCGTAACTGCGTTATACCCTTGAGGAAAGCGTTGTTTGATTTCCGCTTCATCTTTTAATGACGGCACAATCACCACTTCTTCACCTTGTTGCCAGTTGGCAGGTGTTGCAACTTTATGGTTGTCTGTGAGTTGTAAAGAGTCAATGACACGTAAAATTTCATGGAAATTACGGCCCGTCGATGCAGGATAAGTAATGATTAAACGGACTTTTTTATTGGGATCAATGATTACCAAAGAGCGAACAGTTAATGTTTCGCTGGCATTGGGGTGAATGAAATCATAAAGGGTAGACACTTTACGGTCTTTGTCTGCAATGATCGGGAAGTTGACCGTGGTATTTTGAGTATTATTAATGTCATTAATCCAACCATGATGCGACTCAACATCATCAACAGACAGGGCAATGGCCTTGACACCACGTTTGCTAAATTCATCTTTTAGTTTTGCGGTAAATCCAAGTTCTGTGGTGCAGACTGGGGTGTAATCGGCAGGATGCGAAAATAAAATGCCCCAACTGTCACCTAAAAAGTCATAAAAATGAATGCTGCCTTCGCTTGAGTCTTGAGTAAAGTCTGGTGCAGTATCACCTAAACGAATCGTCATGGAATATCCCCGTATTTATTGAATTTGTTTAACTTGAAAATAAATATGAAGGATTTTTTTTATGATTAAAAATAGTGTTTTTTCATTTCTTTATGAATATATTTCATATAAAACAGTTTTATTGGGGGATAAATGCGAAATATCTCACGACAGAGTCACTATGTTGTCTGCAGAAAATTTGTTACATTAGCTTGCCTTAAGTCTCCGGGGCTAGAACCCGAGCGCAGAATATTTAAGGGGATTTTTGTGCAAAACCCTTGTACTTCGAATTTCTAGCACCATAATAACGACTAAGAAAATATATTCATTTGACAAGCAAGATTTAGAGAGTCTATTCATGTTGGCAAGTCTGATCGGAGGAATCTTCGGTACCAAAAATGAGCGCGAACTCAAACGCATGCGTAAAATCGTAGAGAAGATAAATGCGCTCGAGCCGACGATATCTGTTCTAAGCGATGCAGACTTATCTGCAAAAACTGAAGAATTCAAAGAACGTTATAAAAAAGGCGACAGCCTTGATAAATTATTACCTGAAGCGTTTGCTGTTTGTCGTGAAGCTGCAAAGCGTGTCATGGGCATGCGTCATTATGACGTACAGCTGATTGGTGGTATTACTTTACATGAAGGTAAGATCGCAGAGATGCGTACCGGTGAAGGTAAAACCCTCATGGGAACGCTTGCTTGTTACCTCAATGCGATTAGTGGTGAAGGTGTTCACGTGATTACGGTGAACGACTATCTCGCACAGCGTGATGCTGAATTAAACCGTCCATTATTCGAATTTTTAGGTTTAAGCATTGGGATTATTTACTCAATGCAAGACCCAACTGAAAAAGCTCAAGCGTATCGTGCTGACATTACTTACGGTACCAACAACGAATTCGGTTTCGATTACTTGCGTGACAACATGGTTTTTTCTGCTGCTGAGAAAAAACAGCGCAGCTTAACCTATGCCATCATCGATGAGGTCGATTCGATCCTGATTGATGAGGCACGTACACCGTTGATCATTTCTGGTCAATCAGAAGACTCATCTCAGTTGTATGCTGCCATTAACAGCATTCCACCAAAACTTCATGCACAAAAAGAAGAGAAGGTACCAGATGGTGGTCACTTCTGGATTGACGAAAAACAGCGCTCTGTAGAAATGACCGAAGTCGGTTATGAAACTGTTGAAGCTGAATTGATTCAAATGGGCTTGCTTGCTGAAGGTGAAAGTTTATATTCATCTGCTAATTTAAACTTGGTACACCATGTTTCTGCGGCCATTCGTGCGCATTACCTATACCAACGCAACGTGCATTACATCATCAATGATGGTGAAGTGATTATTGTCGATGAAAACACCGGTCGTACCATGCCGGGTCGTCGTTGGTCTGAAGGTTTGCATCAAGCAGTAGAAGCAAAAGAAGGTTTGGAAATTCAACCTGAAAACCAAACTTTGGCAACCACCACATTCCAGAACTATTTCCGTCTATACAAAAAATTATCAGGGATGACGGGTACTGCAGATACTGAAGCTGCAGAGATGAAAGAAATTTATGGCTTGGATGTTGTACTGATTCCAACCCATCGCCCGATGATTCGTAATGACCAAAACGATTTAATTTATTTAAATCGTGAAGGTAAATACAACGCCATCATTCAAGAAATTCAACGTGTTCATGAAGCGGGTGTTGCACCGATCCTGATTGGTACAGCAACCATTGAAGCCTCTGAAATTTTATCAGATAAGCTAAAAGAAGCTGGTATTCAACATGAAGTGCTCAATGCGAAACAACATGAGCGTGAAGCGGATATTATTGCGCAAGCGGGTTCACCTCGTGCAGTAACCATTGCGACTAACATGGCTGGTCGTGGTACTGATATTCTGTTAGGTGGTAACTGGAAAGCGTTGCTGGCGAAGATTGAAGAGCCGACTGAAGCAGATGAAGCGCGTTTAAAAGCTGAGTGGGAACAAAATCATGACATGGTGTTGAACTCTGGTGGTTTACACATCATTGGTTCAGAACGTCATGAATCTCGTCGTATTGATAACCAGTTACGTGGTCGTGCGGGTCGTCAAGGTGACCCAGGTGTATCACGGTTCTACTTGTCGCTTGAAGATGACTTGATGCGTATCTTCGCGGGTGATCGCGTGGTTGCGATGATGCGTGCCATGGGTCTGAAAGAAGATGAAGCCATTGAACATAAAATGGTGTCACGCTCGATTGAAAATGCACAACGTAAAGTTGAAGCACGTAACTTCGATATTCGTAAAAATCTATTGAAATACGATGACGTAAACAACGAGCAACGTAAGATTATTTACTCTCAACGTGATGAAATTCTTGAAGAAGCATCATTGCAAGATTACATCGAAACAATGATTCACGATGTGACTAAAGGCATGATCGAAGTATATATTCCACCTGAATCTATTCACGATCAGTGGGATATTGAAGGTCTTGAAAAAGCACTTCGTGAAGATCTATCGATTGAACTGCCAATTTCACAGTGGCTAGAGCAAGATCGTCGTTTAGATGAAGAAGCTTTGGTTGAACGTATTACTGATGAAGTTCTTCAGCACTACCGCTCACGTCGTACGCAAATGGGTGACGAAACAGCTGCAATGCTCGAACGTCACTTTATGCTGAATTCATTGGACCGCCATTGGAAAGAGCATTTGGCAGCGATGGATTACTTACGTCAAGGGATTCATTTACGTGGTTATGCGCAGAAAAATCCTGAGCAAGAATACAAAAAAGAAGCCTTTAACTTATTTGTAAACATGCTTGCCGTGATTAAGTCCGATGTCGTGACAGATCTATCTCGTATTCATGTGCCAACAGCCGAAGAACTTGCAGAAATGGAAGCTCAAAAACAGGCTCAAGCAGAATCAATGAATCTTCAATTGTCACACAATGACTTTGATAATTTATTGGCTGAAGCCAACGGTAATGATGTTATCGATGCGCAGTATACCCCTGCAGAGCAAGTGATTGTTCCGCCAGAAAGCCGTAACTCACCGTGCCCATGTGGTTCAGGTCTGAAATATAAACAATGTCACGGTAAAATCTAAACGACATTGTTTAATTTCAAAAAAATCAGAGCACGAAGGCTCTGATTTTTTATTTACACTACTGATCTGACCTGAATAGTATTTGCAGTTCAGCAGATTAAATGTTATTTAGTTTCTATCAATAACCGTAAGACGGAAAAGACAATGAAAAAAGTACTAAAACCGTTCATGATTGCTGCTTTGGCTTTGCCAACTTTTGCCTTTGCAAACGCTCCTCAGACGACTTCTTTAGAGAAAGTTCAACAAGCAGTTGGTCCAACAACAACTCAAGTACAGGTTGGTACTGACGGTCAAGTGACTGTAGCAAGCCCGCGTACGGGTATTCGTTATACCTTTGCCAATCCAAATCGTCCGATCGTATTGCAAACTGCGAAAATTGCAGCAGCCAATGCGGCGAATGCTGACCGTATTGTGGCTGAAAACCCAGCCCTTTCTGCTGCGAGTCAACAAAAAGCGAAACAAGTGCTTCTTGATGAAGCAACTCAGCTGGCGCGTAACTAATTTACGACGAACAGCGATAAAGACCAGTCGAAAGGCTGGTTTTTTTATGTGCAAAAGAAATCCACAATAAAATTACAGCAAAACCGTGCTTCTGCTCGATTTTTTATAGATTTTGCACTAAGCTGTATTTTTTATAACTCATATAGTTGGACGTTGAAAAATGGCAGTTGGTGACGTATCTATGCCACAGATGCATGTGGTGAAAGGTGTAAAAATCGGTTCGGCTGAAGCGTATGTGCGCTATCAGAACCGACGTGACCTTGTCATTTTTGAATTTGCTGAAGGTTCTAATGTCGCAGGCGTTTTTACTCAAAATGCATTTTGTGCAGCACCGGTCCATATTTCGAAAGCGCACTTATTAGCAGGTAATCCACGTTATTTAGTGATTAACACCGGAAATGCCAATGCCGGTACTGGCAAAATCGGCATGGCAAATGCTGAGGCGACGTGTGCGAAACTGGCAGAACTGACAGGTGTTCAAAATACAGAAGTTCTTCCATTTTCAACAGGTGTAATTGGTGAGCAATTACCTATTGATCGTTTGGTTCAAGGCTTGCAACCCGCATTAGATAGTTTGCAGGAAGATGCATGGTTGGATGCGGCAACGGGCATTATGACCACTGATACAACACCTAAAGGTGCATCTGAACAATTTGAGTTAGATGGCGTCCTGTATACCATGACAGGTATTTCTAAAGGCGCAGGCATGATTCGTCCAAATATGGCGACCATGTTGAGTTATGTGGCAACTGATGCACCCATTAGCCGTGAGCTGGTGCAACAGCTTTTGAAAACCACAGTTAACCTGTCGTTTAACCGTATTACGGTGGATGGTGATACCTCAACGAATGACTCATGTATTTTGATTGCAACGGGCCAAGCTGGTGGCGTAGAAATTACTTCAGAATCAGATTCACGTTATGCTGCTGTTTTAGACGTGTTAACACGTGTAATGAAACGTCTTGCACAGCTCATTGTCCGTGATGGTGAAGGTGCGACGAAGTTTATTACTGTGGCGGTAGAAGGCGGCGCAGATACTCAAGAATGTTGTGATATTGCTTATAGCATTGCACATTCACCGTTGGTTAAAACTGCAATCTTCGCATCAGATCCAAACTGGGGCCGTATTTTGGCAGCTATTGGTTATGCAGGTGTGCCAAACTTAGATGTTGAAAAAATTCAGGTCTGGTTAGGTGATATTCAAATCTGTAAAGACGGTGGTGCCGCAGCAGATTATACCGAAGCAGCAGGGGCTGCAGAGATGGAGAAATCTGAGATCACGATCCGTGTAGATTTAGGACGTGGCAGTGCTCGAGATACTGTGTATACCTGTGACCTGTCGTATGACTATGTCAAGATTAACGCAGATTACCGTTCATAAGATATTTGATGTTTTTGAAAAGCCTCCGTTGTGAGGCTTTTTTATAAGTGGAACTTTTTAATGACCGGTAAAAAATAGCCAAGTGCCATATTTATGGGTCAGTTGTGAAGCACCTGTGTAGTAGCAGGCATTAAGGATAGAGAAGACGTTGTGATGAATAATGCAAACAACTTAATTGCAAATGAAGCAAAATCAATTGTACAAGCGCATTTGGATCGTTTGGGTGATGTTAAAGAGCATCACTTAACGGAAGCTGCAAAGCTTGAAAAGTTTGAATTAATTAAAGCGGAACTCAAAAAGCGTAACGCTGTCCTTGTTGCACACTATTACTGCGATCCTGAAGTGCAAGAGTTAGCAGAACTGACTGGTGGATGCGTTTCGGATTCACTTGAAATGGCACGTTTTGGTCGGGATCATGAAGCAACGACGTTGGTGGTTGCGGGGGTGAAATTCATGGGGGAGACCTCGAAGATTTTATCTCCTGAAAAAACCGTACTGATGCCTACTCTAGAGGCAACATGCTCACTTGATTTGGGTTGTCCGGTCGATGAATTTACCAAATTTTGCGATGCACATCCGGATCATACGGTTGTGGTATATGCCAATACCTCGGCGGCAGTGAAAGCACGTGCAGATTGGGTGGTAACCTCGAGCTGTGCTGTTGAAATTGTTGAGCATTTAGATAGTTTAGGCGAAAAAATTATTTGGGCACCCGATCAGCATCTTGGTCGTTATATTCAAAAGAAAACTGGTGCAGACATGTTGCTATGGGATGGGGCATGTATTGTTCATGAAGAATTCCGTGCGCGTGGTATTGCCAATATGAAAGCGTTGTATCCTGATGCAGCAGTTTTGGTGCATCCAGAGTCACCAGAATCTGTGGTGGATATTGCAGATGCCGTCGGTAGCACCTCGCAACTGATCAAAGCTGCACAAACCTTGCCACACGAACGTTTAATCGTGGCAACAGATCGTGGTATTTTTTATAAAATGCAGCAAGCTGTACCAAATAAAATTCTCATCGAAGCACCGACGGCAGGTGAGGGAGCGACTTGTCGTTCATGTGCGCATTGCCCTTGGATGGCGATGAATGAATTGGATGGCATTCTGGAAGTTTTACAAAAAGGCGATCAGGAAATTTTTGTAGATCCGGCATTGGCTGAGCGTGCTAAATTGCCTTTAGATCGGATGTTGAATTTCAGTGCCAGTTTAAAACGTTAATTTTTGCTTGAAAAATGATTAAAGTGCTTGATAAATAATCGCTTGAAATGATTTTTTATGTTTTTTTGAAGATAGGTGTTGACGTTAATCAACGTCACGCCTAGAATGCACACCGTACCGCACGATATGCGATACAGCGAAAGCTGAGATGAAACGGAGCATAGCACAGCCTGGTAGTGCACCTGGTTTGGGACCAGGGGGTCGTAGGTTCGAATCCTACTGCTCCGACCAATTTCTCAAGGCAAAAATCGCGTGATAGTCTATGTCATCGGTAATGCGCCTGTAGCTCAGTTGGATAGAGCATCCGCCTTCTAAGCGGATGGTCACAGGTTCGAATCCTGTCAGGCGCGCCATTATAATGGTGTTCTGATACTAGAATCTGAAACTTGTTGTGATGGTGGATGTAGCTCAGTTGGTAGAGCCCCGGATTGTGATTCCGGTTGTCGTGGGTTCGAATCCCATCATTCACCCCAATTCGGAGCATAGCACAGCCTGGTAGTGCACCTGGTTTGGGACCAGGGGGTCGTAGGTTCGAATCCTACTGCTCCGACCATTTTCTCAAAGAAAACGGTCGATAAAAGATACCGCATACAGCGGTTTTTTTATGCCTGTAATTTAAAATGCGTTATATTGGTTATTCACAAGCAAGAACATGATGGTGGATGTAGCTCAGTTGGTAGAGCCCCGGATTGTGATTCCGGTTGTCGTGGGTTCGAATCCCATCATTCACCCCAACTTTTAAAGTTGAAAGCGGAGCATAGCACAGCCTGGTAGTGCACCTGGTTTGGGACCAGGGGGTCGTAGGTTCGAATCCTACTGCTCCGACCATTTATCTCAAAAGCAATACTATGAAAAAGATGCCGCATTTAGCGGTTTTTTTATGCCTGAAATTTATAAAAAATAAAAAAGCCACCTGAAGGTGGCTTTTCCAAATTCCGCTATTTAGGGGATGATGGTGACATTTACACGACGGTTGATGGCACGATTTGTTTCGGTGTCATTGGAAACCATCGGCTGTTCAGCACCACGGCCAATAATTTGAATATTTGAACTGTTATAACCTTGCTTTAAAAAGACGTTTGCGACGCTTTGCGCACGTTTTTCTGACAGTTGTTGGTTGTAATTGGCTTGTCCAACATTATCCGTATGACCAATAAACTTAATTTTGTTTAGGTCATATTTAATCAGTTGAGTGGCGAGGGTATTTAGTTTGCCTTCTTGGTGAGGTTGTATTTGATAATCATCAAAACCAAATAAAAGTCGTTCTGGTAGGGCAAGTGTCCAACCATCATTGGTCAAGACAAAACCTTCTTTTTTAAGCATACGTGCTTGTTTATAGCTTAAGTTACCTAAACTCATGCAGGCTGTCATAGTGGCCGTGAATGCAAGTATAAATAAAACTTTAAATGCGTTCTTTAACATAGCAAATCCTATGAGTTGGGGCGGTGTAGTGCAATGCACCAATGATTATTCGAAAGTTTAGCATCATACATCGCGCGTTCCGCATCTGCGATCAAATCTTCTGGCGATTTTGCATTTTGGATCAGTGCCACACCAATATTAGCTTGTAATGCAATATTATGTTGCTCATAAACAAATGTGGAACCATAGCATTCATGTATTTTGTGACAATAGACTTCGAGTTCTGTCAGGAAATTTAAGCGATTGATAATAATTGCAAATTCATCACCACCGAGTCGCGCAACGAAAGCATCATCTGGCAGTGCTTGTTTTAAACAATGTGATGAGGCACGCAGTACTGCATCCCCAGCTAAGTGTCCATATTGGTCATTCACATGTTTAAAGTTTTCAATATCTACAAAGAACACAGCAGCATTCGCTTGTAAGTCAAAAAGTTCAAATAGCTTTTCATAAAAATAATTACGATTTGGCAATTGGGTTAATGCATCATGACGTGCTAGATGAATAAGTTTGTCATTTTCTGAAATTAAGTTTTTATTCGACTGTTCGATTTCACTGAGTAAGCCATTAAAGGCGGTACTAAGCGCGTGTAATTCTTGAATATCGGAATTTGAAACCCGCATTTTATAATCTTTCTTAATGCTAATGGTCTGAGCAGATTCAACAATAGAGCGAACGGATTGCATTAAGTATTGATAAACAGAATTCACCGACCAAAATACGGTAGCCAATAAAAGAATAAAACCTAAAAATAAACCCAATAAAATTTTATGGAAGAAACTAACTAAATCTGAAGAGTTTCCATATACGATTAGTTCACCATAACTTTTCTGATCATGATGGATATCTAAACGAATCGGTTGGCTAAAAAAGAAATAATCCAAAATCGCTTGGCTGGAAAAAGTTGAAATTTCTTGTTGTTCAGTATGTGCGAGCGAGGCATTTTGATGGTTAGTAATTTCTATCGATCGAATGGGATACAGTCGAGTGTATTCGTTTAAAATTTGACGCATCGTTGTTTGGTCATTAAACACCACAGCAGGTTGAACGCGTTCATTTATTGCATTCGATAAAATCGTTAAGCTGTTTTTTGCATAGGTATGCATGGTATAGGTGGAAATAACCAAAAAAATCGCAGAACAAATCGTAAAAGTTAAAGCAAAGATGGTGAGCTGCGAACGTGTAAATAATTGGTGTAATGTAATTGGGTTGTAGAGTTGTTTCATTCAGCTGACTCCGATGACTTCGCCAGTAATAAAACGCGTGGATCAATATGTATTTGTGACTGCGTTAAGCTTTCCATATTAATTTTAAACGAATAACTCTGATTTTTTTTATACAAACAAAATGCACTGCCAGACTCACACTCACTATTGTTACTACTTAGAGAGAGGGCGGGGAAATTAACATGGTTGTTTAAAATACTTTGTTCTTCTTTTGCTGATAGATTAGAAAAAAATAAAACTTGGCAATGACTAGACTTGATGTCATTTACATTGATGGCTGTAATTTTATAAGTGCTGTGGGTTGGCGCAAGTTTTTTAAAATCATTGACTAAACTTGAATTATTAATCACACAAAATTTGGGTGAAGTGGTTTCCCACTTGGCATAACTCAAAATAGAGAAAGTGGTTGTGAAAATATTTGCTGTGGGAGCTGCATATAATATGGGTGAAATGGAGCACGCCATTATTAAATAGGCAGTTTTTTTAAAAACAACCATACGAAATCAAAAATGTCTTAAATTAAATGGAATGAAAATTGGGTGCATATACGTTTTATTATATGAAATAGGGCGTATATAGCCCAATAATAATACAAAAGAATGTTTATGTGTTTAAAAAAGCGACATGCGTAAAATAAATCATAAAAATGGTGTTGCAACGAATGTGAAATGCTGTAGAATGCACATCCATCGGCGGTGATGAAGATTAAAACTTCTGATAAAACAATGACTTGGTTGAATTGATTAAGTTGGGTTTTAGAAAGAAAGTTTAAAAATAATTTGAATTGCTGGTTGACTCTTTAGAAATAAAGCGTAATATAGCCGACCTAGCTTGCTGGTGACGAACCAACAAGAAGATCATTAAGAGATTATGAAGAACAACTTGTGTGGATTTTTACTGGTTGATTGATCGAAATTATTTTCATTGATTGATGGTAGAAATTACTCGAAGTTTAT
>NZ_VOZH01000041.1:0-21281 GCF_013419875.1 Acinetobacter sp. YH12049
TAACTACTCTATAACGATAAATTAGAGCTTTTCACCTTTCAAAACATGGCATATGACAACGTTTCCTCGGTTAGAATCACTTCCTGTTTATGTCATATAAACCACTATACTTATAACTACTCTATAACGATAAATTAGAGCTTTTCACCTTTCAAAACATGGCATATGACAACGTTTCCTCGGTTAGAATCACTTCCTGTTTATGTCATATAAACCACTATACTTATAACTACTCTATAATGATAAATTAGGGCTTTTCACCTTTCAAAACATGGCATATGACAACGTTTCCTTGGTTGAAAATGACTGCTAAGTAAAGCTTGAAAGTTAAATAATATTTATTGACACATATATTTAATAGTGATCTTATAGCAACAAATAAATAATTGTTGCTTAATTAAAGTTATGGCAGATCTAATAGTCAAATCAAATAAACTTGTGCAAGCAATACAAACTTTATCATTAGCTGAAACTCGTGTAATACAGCTTGCAATTATTGATGCTAGAGAAACAGGTAAAGGATTAACTCCAGAGCATCCTCTTGAGTTAAATGCAAATCGGTATGCTAAGGCATTTAATGTTTCTCTAGACGCAGCTTATTTGGCTTTAATTGAAGCAGAGGATTCTTTATTTAAAAAAAAATTCACGATCACAAATGAAGATGGAACCTTAACAAAAAGTCGTTGGATTCAAGATGCCAATTATCGCAAAGGAGAAGGAAGAATCTTAGTTACTTTAACTCGTGTAGTGGTTGAACATGTGACTAAAATAGATGGGTTTGAACAATATTTTACTAGTTATCATTTGAAAAAAACTGCTGACTTCAAAAGTGTTTATGCGGTACGTCTTTATGAGTTATTAATGCAATGGAAATCTGTAGGAAAAACTCCTATCTATGAGTTAAACAAATTTCGTAGCCAACTCGGAATTGGTGTTAATGAATATACAAGAATGGAGGCATTTAAGAGACGCGTGTTAGATATTGCAGTAAACCAAATTAACGAACTCTCAGATATCATTGTTAAATATGAGCAACATAAACAAGGGCGTTCTATCTCAGGATTTTCTTTTAATTTTACATTAAAGAAATCAACTATCAGATCTATAGAAGCTTCTAAACAAATAAATACAACTGATCTTTTCTTAAAAATGACCGATGCACAACGTCACCTTTTTGCTAATAGACTTTCTAAACTACCAGAGATGGGAAGATATTCAGAAGGTACTGAGAGCTATCCGCAGTTTGCTGTACGTATCGCTCAAATGCTTAAAGACAGACAAAAATTCCAAGAATTATTCCCTTACCTTCAAAAAGTTGGTTTTCAACCGACCTAAAATAAAAGCATAAAAACAACAAAAACTTAAATAAGTTGCGTAACTTAAATAACTTAAATAACTTACGTAAAAATATATTTTCTTAACTATTGATCGAAATGAAAAGCACTATATAATTAAATGTTAAATAAGTTACGTAAGTTAAATAACAATATGATTATTTTAGTTGGTGGTGAAAAAGGTGGTTCAGGAAAAAGTTGCTTAGCCCAAAATCTAGCAGTTTACTTGCAAGCTCAAAATCGAGATATTCTATTATTAGATGCAGACCCTCAAGGTACAACCACAGATTGGATCAAAGAGCGTGATGAAAATGATAACGTTAAGAGCATCCCATCCGTACAAGCAGCTGGGAATATTAGACAAATATTGATGGATCTCTCTAAGCGCTATCAAGATATTATTATCGATGCTGGTGGTCAGGATTCAGAAGCATTACGTTCAGCGATGACTATTGCAACGCATATGCTTCTTCCATTTCGTCCAAAACGAAGAGATTTAAAAACACTAGTTCATGTTGAGAAGCTTATTCGATTAGCAAAAGCGGTAAATCCTGAACTTTACACTAGAGCAGTTATTACCCAATGCCCAACTTTGCCAAGTCAATCTCAAAGAATTTTAGATGCAAAAGATGCTTGTGAATCTTTTGATCTTATCCCACTCAATAATTTTACATGCAATAGAAATATTTACGATGATGCCGATGAGAATGGTTTATCTGTTTTTGAAATGTCGTCTGATGAAAAAGCTAAACAAGAAATTGAACACATCGCAAAAGAATTTTTAGGAGAACTCTAATGGCATTAAAAGGGTTAAAAAAGTCTGAGCAAAGTTCAAATCAAGACCAAATTGACAATTTTATTCAAGGTGCATCTAAACGCATCAAGAAAATTGAACCGAGTCAGCAAAACTATAAAAGATATACTTTTTCTCTAACAGAAGAAGTTAACCAGCAAATAGACCAACTTTTAGTTAATTGTAGAGTAGCTAAAGCTAACAGATCTATCATTTTAAAAGCTGCAATTCACCAATTGGAGAACCTCACTGCAGAAGAATTACAGCAGGCTGTATTGAAACAAGTTAAGTAACTTACCTAAGTTATTTAACTTAAATAAATTTATTATAATTCATTTATACTTAGGAAATACAACCATGCGTAAGGAACTGTTATTAGAGTTAGCAGATTTTTTAGAAAAATTAGAGCCTCATCGTTTCGATATTCGTACTTGGAGAAGACCGACTAAAAGCACAGTTGGCTATGTTAGTGATGAACAGCTGTTAACAGATGATAATACGGTTGCTTGCCCTATTGGTTGGGCTACAACGTTACCAAGTTGGAAAGATGCTGGCTTTTATATGGATAAATTAGATATTACCAAAGAGCACCTAAGTAATCCTTTAAGTACTCCATACACAATGGCTATTATTAAATGGAAAGGAAATCCTAATACAGATTCTTATAATGCTATTCAAGAAGGGTTAAATTTACCCAATGGTATGGCTCAAGTTCTGTTTGAGCAGGATAATTATGCAGATGAAGGCTATACACCATCTTTTGTTGTTGCTGAACGTATTCGTAAGTTTTGCAATGCTTCTGAAGATGAGCTAATGGATTTAATTTTATCTTATAAAGATGATTAAAAAATCAACGCAATTGTATAAAAGGAAAACTGCAATCCCTTGTTATCGGGGATTATATGTAGGTCACTATTTAAAGCGTATTCCAGTACCAGAGCATGTAGAGCCTGAACTAGAAAAAAGGGGCTTTTGGAGCCGTTTTTTTAGACCCTATGATTAACCACGATTGTTTAACTAATATGAACAAAGTCGTGAAACACTGGTCAAAGAATAGGCGTGGAACGTGAAAAATCATAAAAAAAACCCACCTTGGGGAAGATGGGCTATCAACTAGAAACTACAGCATTGATTTCTAAGTGGAATTATAATGCATTTCGTATAAGGTGTATTATGTTAATTTTAGATAAACTATAGAATCCATTAGTTTTTAAACCAATAAATTAAATATTTTATGGAACTCCAGAATATTTATTCAGGCGATACTTAAGCAATAAGGGTAGGGTGATTACATAAAGTATTGCAGCTAATGCCCATACCATTCCAGGAGCTGATGCCTGAGTCATAAAATAGAGGCTAGTAACTAATACAGGACCAATTATAGCCCCCAGACTATTAAAACTGCTTAATAGCCCTTGTAATTCACCTTGTCTTTCATCACTAATACCTCTGGACATCATTGCTTGCAAAGCAGGAACGGCTACTCCACCAAGGGCAAACAATGGTAACAACGCAAAAGGCACCCATTCTTCAACAGCAATAGATAAAAGAAGTAAACCAATTGCATCGCAAGCTATTCCACATAACAACGTATTTTTCTCTCCAAACCTCTTTACCATAGGGGCGATAGCAAAAGCCTGTGCAATAGAATGGCATATTCCATAACTAGCAAGGGAAACACCTGCAATAAATATACTCCAGCCATAACGATCCTGCCCATAGATAACCCATAAAGTTGCGGGGACTTGTGAAACCAATGTGATAATTAAAAAGATACCAAGCAATGGAGCCATATTAGGTTGAGTGATCAAATAGGATAATTTCTTTAATATTGATTGCTCCTGAACCTTCTCAGTCATTTTATTGCTGTGTTTTGATTCTTTTAATAAGACTGCTGTCATTATTAAAAGAATCCCATTCATAAAAGCAGCAGCAAAGAACGGTGCATGTAAGTTCCATTCACCCAAAACTCCACCTATTACCGGACCCGCTATAAACCCAATACCAAAGACAGCTCCAAGGAGACCAAACCTTTTTGCACGCTCATGGGCTGGAGTAATATCTGAAACATAAGCTGTTGCAACAGCCATGTTGGCACCTGTAATTCCCGCAAAAATACGACCAATATATAGCCACAATAGAGAAGGAGCAGCAGCCATTAGGAGATAATCAGCCGTTGCACCAGCAATTGAAATAATTAATACAGGTCGACGTCCAAATCGGTCACTCAACGCTCCAAGGATAGGTGCAAAAATGAACTGCATCAGAGCATACACAGCTAATAAAGCACCATAGTGAACACCGCCTGCTTCAGCTCCAGCCAATGACCGTAATAATTCAGGCAAGATCGGCATAATTAAACCAATCCCAACAGCATCCAGAAATATAGTGATTAAAATCACGCTCAATGATTTCTTCACAAATGCCTTCTCTAGCAATGATAGAATTAATATTCTCTCACACACTCCCTATCAGTGATAGATTTATGAGTAAAAAAGATATTGCACCTCAACGTCTGACACGTGAAATAGTCCTGCGTACCGCATTGGATATGTTGAATGAAGAAGGCATAGATTCAATAACCACACGCAAGCTAGCTCAACGATTGGGTATTAAATCTCCAACTCTATATTGGCATTTCAAGAATAAATCCTTGTTAATGGAAGCAATGGCGGAAACCATTATAAATGAACACCATTTAGTTTCTTTACCCATCGATGGGATGACATGGCAAGATTGGTTGCTCGCTAATTCTGTAAGCTTTCGTCGAGCACTACTAGCTTACCGTGATGGTGCTCGTCTACATGCAAGAACTAGCCCCAGTCAAGGACATTTCAACACGATTGAGGCCCAAGTTGCGCTGTTATCTCATGCTGGGTTTTCTCCTGTTGAAGCAGTTGCATTACTTATGACATTAGGAAGGTTTATTGTTGGGTGGGTCCTTGAGGAGCAGCAAGAAGAAATAAGATCAGACCCACCATTCGAAGCCGATCCAACTATATATCCACTCATGCTCCAAGGAGTGAATACCTTACAAAATATGAATGCGGATGACATTTTTGAAAATGGGATTCGTATGGTGATTATCGGTGCTGAAAGACAACTTGATATTAAAATGCAAACTTAACTCTATACTGCTTTAAGCAACTGTTCTATTTAGTAATAAAGCTTTTATCCTTAATTATTTAACATAATGGCTGTTATGCGAAACGAGATCTACCAGCTCTCGTTTTTTGTTATGGAAACTGCTAAAATTCAAATACGCCATTGACGTATAAAGAGTCCATGTTATTTATTGAAACCAGCATCTTTACCAAGCAAATTAAAGACCTTGTATCTGATGAGGAATATCGTCAACTTCAGCAAGATCTTTTGGTACAGCCTGATAGAGGTGACCTAATCAAGAATGGCGGTGGTATTCGCAAAGTACGTTGTGCTCAAGGTAACAAAGGGAAAAGTGGTGGGATACGGGTGATTTATTATTGGGTCACCGAGGATGATCAGATCTTTTTCTTAGTGGCTTATCCAAAATCAGTAAAAGATAATTTAACAGATAAGGAAACCGCCATTCTGCACCAACTCGTGAAGGAGCAATTTCATGGATAACAACTTATTTGATGACTTGGTTGCTTCAATCAAAGAAGCTGGAGCTATCAAACGTAAAGAAGTTAAAGCAAGCCGAGTTACAGAACTCGAATTGCCTGATATTAAAGAAGTACGTGAAAAAACTGGCTTGAGCCAAAATGAATTTGCTGCACGTCTACATATTAGCCCCCGTACCCTGCAAAATTGGGAACAGGGACGACGCTATCCAACTGGACCAGCAGCTACATTGATTCGAATTTTAGATGCTCACCCAAGCCTTATTTGAAAAAATTACTTAAAAAATGGGAGCTTAAGGCTCCCATTTTTATTTCGTATAAGGTGTATTATGTTAATTTTAGAAAATCTTCACTACTATTATTTTAAAATAAGCCTTATATCCAAGCATAAAACAAGGTTGTCTAGACTTCTTTTAACAGTAAAGTTATCATAAAACTGAATTTTATTTTTTAGGTAAGTTTATGCATTCTATCCGCATTCGTTAAGACACAACTATTTGCATAGTGACACTATTTTATAATGGTGGGCTTTTGTTGTGTCTTTAAGAATATATGCGGATATATAAAGTAAAAGTATGCTTAATTTATAAGTATGCTTTTAGTGCATAGTTTCCAGTTATAACTTAATTGACTAGCTATTTGTCCACCCTGTGGATGAATAGCTTTTTTTTTGGGAGGACACTGTGATGCTAGCTTTTGTTTTCACCTAAATCCTGTTTGCTGCATAAAAAATTTCAAGAGCTAAACAGGAGTAAATAAAAATGAGTTTAATTATTAAAGCGAGAAACATACGCTTGGATTATGCTGGGCGTGATGTTTTGGATATTGATGAATTGGAAATTCACTCTTATGACCGTATTGGTCTTGTGGGTGATAACGGAGCAGGAAAGAGTAGTTTACTCAAAGTACTTAATGGCGAAATTGTTTTAGCCGAAGCGACATTACAGCGTTTTGGTGATTTTGCACATATCAGCCAACTGGGCGGAATCGAAATAGAAACGGTCGAAGACCGGGCAATGTTATCTCGCCTTGGTGTTTCCAATGTACAAAACGACACAATGAGTGGCGGAGAGGAAACTCGTGCAAAAATTGCTGCCGCATTTTCCCAACAAGTACATGGCATTCTAGCGGATGAACCAACCAGCCACCTTGATCTCAATGGAATAGATCTACTTATTGGTCAACTTAAAGCATTTGATGGAGCATTACTTGTTATCAGTCATGACCGATATTTTCTTGATATGGTTGTAGACAAGATATGGGAGTTAAAAGACGGTAAAATTACGGAATATTGGGGTGGTTACTCGGATTACTTGCGTCAAAAAGAAGAAGAGCGACAACACCAAGCCGTAGAATATGAGCTGATGATGAAGGAACGGGAGCGATTAGAATCTGCTGTGCAAGAAAAACGCCAGCAAGCTAATCGATTAGACAATAAGAAAAAAGGAGAAAAATCCAAAAACTCTACCGAAAGTGCTGGACGACTTGGGCATGCAAAAATGACTGGCACCAAGCAAAGAAAACTGTATCAGGCAGCTAAGAGTATGGAAAAGCGTTTGGCTGCATTAGAAGATATTCAAGCACCAGAGCATTTGCGTTCTATTCGTTTTCGTCAAAGTTCAGCCCTAGAACTGCACAATAAGTTCCCGATTACGGCAGATGGTCTGAGCTTAAAATTTGGTAGCCGTACTATCTTTGATGACGCTAACTTTATAATACCGCTTGGCGCTAAAGTCGCTATAACTGGATCGAATGGAACAGGGAAAACGTCCTTGTTAAAAATGATATCAGAACGTGCTGATGGATTAACCATATCTCCAAAAGCTGAAATTGGCTACTTTACACAAACAGGATATAAATTTAACACGCATAAATCTGTGCTCTCCTTTATGCAGGAAGAGTGCGAGTACACAGTTGCGGAAATTCGTGCAGTATTGGCTTCAATGGGGATCGGAGCGAATGATATTCAAAAAAACTTATCCGACTTATCGGGAGGTGAAATCATCAAACTGCTTTTATCCAAAATGCTTTTAGGAAAATATAATATTTTGCTTATGGATGAACCAGGAAACTATCTTGACCTAAAAAGTATTGCCGCATTAGAAACAATGATGAAGTCCTATGCAGGAACTATTATCTTCGTATCTCATGACAAGCAATTGGTCGATAATATTGCTGACATTATCTACGAGATCAAAGACCACAAAATCATCAAGACTTTTGAGAGAGATTGTTAATGATAGCCAATCTAATCCGAACATTAATTATTGAACTCTTTAAAGGAAATTAAAAATGACAATTCAAGATATTCAATCACTTGCTGAAGCACACGGCTTGTTGCTTACGGACAAAATGAATTTCAATGAAATGGGCATTGATTTTAAGGTCGTTTTTGCTCTTGATACAAAGGGGCAACAATGGTTGCTGCGTATTCCTCGTCGTGATGGCATGAGGGAACAAATCAAGAAAGAAAAACGCATTTTAGAATTGGTAAAAAAACATCTTTCTGTAGAGGTTCCTGATTGGAGAATTTCATCTACAGAATTAGTGGCTTATCCCATACTTAAAGATAATCCTGTTTTAAATTTGGATGCTGAAACCTATGAAATAATTTGGAATATGGACAAAGATAGCCCGAAATACATAACATCTTTGGCAAAAACCTTATTTGAAATCCATAGTATTCCTGAAAAAGAAGTTCGGGAAAATGATTTGAAAATTATGAAACCTTCAGATTTAAGACCTGAAATAGCAAACAATTTGCAGTTAGTAAAATCTGAAATTGGTATAAGTGAGCAATTGGAAACCCGCTACAGAAAATGGTTGGATAATGATGTTCTATGGGCAGATTTCACCCAATTTATACATGGCGATTTATATGCTGGGCATGTACTAGCTTCAAAGGATGGAGCTGTTTCAGGCGTTATTGATTGGTCAACAGCCCATATAGATGACCCAGCGATTGATTTTGCTGGGCATGTAACTTTGTTTGGAGAAGAAAGCCTCAAAACTCTAATCATCGAGTATGAAAAACTAGGGGGTAAAGTTTGGAATAAACTATATGAACAGACTTTAGAAAGAGCAGCGGCCTCTCCTTTGATGTATGGTTTATTTGCCTTAGAAACTCAAAATGAAAGCCTTATCGTTGGAGCAAAAGCTCAGTTGGGAGTTATATAATTTAAAAATATGATTGCTGAGAACTGCCTTGTTTTGAAACTTGGTTGGCTTTAATTAGTTTTTAGTATTCTTTATAGAAAATGCCTCGATCAAGGGGCATTTCTAACAATCATTTAACATAAAATTTCTTATGTGAAGTAACCTGAATGCAGCGGTGCCCCATTGGGGGCGCGTTGAGATAAGCCTCTTTTAGATAACTTTAGCAACTCGATAGACAGTTGCAACTCCACAATTCACTGCTTTGGCAATTTCTTCCTTAGTCATATTGCCAACTACTAGCAATTCTTTTATTCGTTTATGTTTAGCCTCATTTGCCTTCTTGCCTGTTGGTTTGTAACCCGAACGTGCCAGGCCCTGCTTAATACGTTCTATACGTTTCTCATTGTCTAGGCGGGCCATTGTTGCCAGAAGATCAATCAACATATTGTTGATGAGTTCCAAGATTGAATGAGTAATGCTGTCACTGGTTTGAATCATTTGGTAGGTAGTAGGAAGATCTGCTACGACTAAACGAAGTCCCTTCTCCTGGATCCTGCGCTTCAGCTCTTGAAAATCTCGTTGGGTTAGGCGTGATAAGCGGTCAATACTTTCAACTAACAATGTGTCACCTTGATTTGCTTCTGACAGTAGCTTATTCAATTCAGGTCGGTCTAACTTCGTACCACTATAGTTTTCCACGTACACAATGGTTTCACCCAAATTCAAGTTTTGGTTTAGATCCTGAAGAATCTGCAAAGCCCTTTCTGCATCTTGATCTTTAGTTGAAGCTCGTAGATAAATACGTGTATTCATTTCTATCATTTAATCTTAATTCTATTAGATTAATGATAATACTATCATTTAATTATTGCATTAAGTCTAATGATAGATATTGTATGCGATTTGGCTCGCTATCATTCAGGTATAGTCTTTTGATAAAAAAAGCATGACTAAAAGCCATGCCTTGGGAATTCGTATAACGTGTATTATGTTAATTTTAGAAAATCTAAAATAATTATTGATAATTTTTTTTTGAAAATTTAACATACCTTCCGATTGGTATTTTAGGTATGATTACTTATGAACAGTGTGTTACTCGCTTATGTATTACTTGGATTTGCAATAGTTTCCGAAGTGATTGGAAGTAGTTTTTTAGTTAAATCGGAAGGGTTTACAAAACTTTTTCCAAGCGTGATGGTCTTTATTTTTTTTAGCACGGCATTTTATTTATTATCACAAGTTATTAAAACAATCCCTTTAGGTATCGCATACGCTATATGGGCTGGTGTTGGGATTGTTCTAACTGCTGTAGTTGGCTACTTTGTTTTTAAACAGACACTAGATAATCCTGCTTTAATTGGAATTGGTTTTATCGTATCTGGCGTAATAATTATTAATTTATTTTCGCAATCAGCAGGTCATTAAGTGAAAGAAATTCGGCAACAAAAGAAGCAACCAGAGGTTATTCGAAAGCGCATCCTTGAACAGGCAACTATTCTTGTTTCTCAAAAGGGTATTTCTGGTGTTTCTATTCAAAATATTGCTACAGCAGTAGGTATAACAAAAGGGGGGGTATTTCACCATTTCCCGAATAAAAAAAATTTGATAGAAGAAATGTTCAATCAAATAATTCTTGATTTAGATCAAACAGTTGAATACTTGATTAAACGCGATCCAACAGAATATGGTAAATTCACACGAGCTTATATTCATAGTTCTTTTATCCATCAAATAGATGGGGTGGTTTCTGCTTGGTCAGCGTTATCAATGACTATGATCACAGAGCCTACCTTTAATAAAATTTGGATGGAATGGCTAAAAAATAGATTATCTCAACATGCAGAAACGGATAGTCATCCTGATTTAGAGTTACTTCGTTTAGCAGCAGATGGGTTGTGGCTACAAAGTATTACCGGAGTCATTGATGATGAGCAATGTTCAAAATTAGAAGACGATCTGCTTAATCGAACCTATTTAACATAAAATCTCTTATTCGAAATTTGAACTGTAAGCCCCAGATAGAAAAATCCAGTGCATAGAACGGCACTGTTGCAAATAGGCTGACATGATAAGCTAAATATCTTATTTATTTCGAGATACAGCAGATGAATCCCTTCCACGGTCGGCACTTTCAAGGTGAAATCATTCTTTGGGCTGTTCGTTGGTATTGTAAATATGGCATCAGCTATCGTGAACTTCAGGAAATGCTGGCCGAACGTGGAGTGAATGTTGATCACACCACAATTTATCGCTGGGTTCAGCGTTATGCTCCAGAAATGGAAAAACGTTTACGTTGGTATTGGCGTAATCCTACAGATCGACATTTATGGCATCTGGATGAAACTTACGTAAAAGTGAATGGCAAATGGGCATATCTATACCGTGCAGTTGACCAACGTGGCCATACTCTTGATTTCTATCTTTCTGCTAGACGAAATACCCATTCAGCTTATTGTTTTCTTGGAAAAATTTTAAATAATGTGAAGAAGTGGCAAATTCCACAAGTGATCAACACGGATAAAGCACCCACATATGGACGTGCTTTATCACGGTTAAAACGGGAAGGTAAATGTCCACCAGACCTTGAGCACAGGCAGATTAAGTATAAAAATAACGTGATTGAATGTGATCATGGCAAGCTAAAGCGGATCATCAGGGCCACATTAGGATTCAAATCTATGAAGACGGCTTATGCCACAATTAAAGGTATTGAAGTCATGCGTGCACTACGTAAAGGACAAGCATCGTCATTTTATTATGGTCAGCCTCAGGGTGAAGTGTGTCTAATCAACAGGGTTTTCGGTCTCTAAGTACTTTTTAAAGGGAACATCATCGACTCAAATCTCTATTTGCAACAGTGCCCCATGAAGTGCCTGCCTGCGTCTGTTAGCCGAACGCCCCGCGCATGGCGCTCAAATAGCAGGACACCAAGGTTATCCTCCAGCGCTTTCACACGCGCGCTGACGCTCGACTAGCTGATACCAAGTGCCTTGGCCGCATGCCGAAAATTCAGATGCTCGGCGACGGCGATGAACTGAACAAGGGAAATGAGCGGTATCCTGCCAGACAGGATACCGACATTCACGAGGTTTCGATGGTTAGTGCGCCGCATCGGAGCGGGCCTGCTACCAGTCGTCGGTTAGACGACTGGCGACTTCTCGGTGGCAGCCCCACGGAGCCGAAGGAGCACCAGCCCCAACGAAACCAGTACCGCCATCGCCGTGGCGTAACAGATCACGGGCCACGCTGTGTCACCGTTTAAAAGTGCCACCGCCAATGTCCCGACAATGCTGACTATCAGGCTTTGAACGCAGAAGTAGAACGCGACCGCTGATCCCGCGATGTCGTCGAACTCTGCCAAAGCGCCGTTCGCGGTAACGGACACCGTGAAGACAATACCGACCGCGACAACCCACATCGGTAGGATGAAGGTGAGGAATGACGGCGAGCCGTAAAGTTCGCCGATCCCCAACAGGACCGCTCCGCAAACAAGCAACGCCATCCCACGCGCCACGCATCCTGCGATGCCCCATCTGGCGACAAAGGACTTCGCGAAACGGGTTGTCACGATCATTACAAGCGCGACAGTGGCGAAGGCAAAGCTGAATCCGATCTCGGAATATTCCGCTTGGCCTATGAGCACACGGGGAGCCGTCGAGAAGAAGACGAAGTAGGTGCCCATACCGGCGCTAAAGCCGACAGTGTAAACCCAAAAAGCCGGACTCGCGAAGATCGGCAAGACAGATCGGCGCGTCTTGACTTGATCCAGAGGGCGGGTTTCGTGCCACCTGAAACCCGCATTTAGGAGTGCGAGCATCGCCAGTATAGCCAAAGTAATGAATATCGCCTGCCATCCCAAGAACTCGCCGATCAATACTCCGGCGATAGGGCCGAGCGCAGGCACGAACGCCAGCATCGAACTGAAAAGGCCGTAGATGACGACACCCTCAGGACGGTTGGCATAAACGTCGCGAACCGTCGCGAACGTCGCCACCAGCATGGCCGACGCGCCCACTGCTTGAAGTAGACGGAAAGCGACAAAGGCCGGTGCAGTTGAAGACCAAGCTGCTCCCAGAGACGCAATGACGAAAGCCGTTGCGCCCGCAAGTAGAATTGGCCGTCGCCCGATTCTGTCTGAGAGCGGACCAAAAATCACCTGGCCCACGCCGAGCATCACCATATAGAGGCTCAACGTGAGTTGGATCATAGCGGGCGTCGTGTTCAGGATGCCGGGCATCGCTGGAACGACAGGGAGATAAATATCCATCGCCAGTGAAGCGAGGATGTCGAAAGGAGCCATCAGCAGCAGTGCTGCCGGCAGCGTATAGGCCCACGCGGGGCGTGTGGTGGTCATGACGAATCAACCCTCGATTAAGGAATACCGGGCGACGTCTGCTCGTCAGCAATCAGATGAGACTAGCCTTACAGAGCGCCGCAACAACAATACTGGTTGTTGCGGCTTACTTGTCTGCTGACTTGGAATTTCCCATCTGATTACTCCACGCTTACGAATATGAATTGCTACATTTTATCCGATTATCTTTTGCTTCGCAATGCGGCATGGGCGCACTCAGCGTTCCAGCCCCCTCTGCCGCCCTAAATGCTTGCTCCAATGCATCGAGCACCATATCTGTATTCATCCGTGTCGATACTTTCCATCCAACAATTGCTCGTGAGAACACATCAATAATAAATGCAGTATAAACCCAGCCTGAATTTGTTTGAATATACGTAAAGTCACTCACCCACAGTTGGTCAGGATGATCAGCAGTAAAATTACGTTTTACCAAGTCATCCGCTCGTTTTTGATCATCTCGGCTACGGGTGGTTTGTTTGTTCTTACCACGCCAAACACCTTTTATACCTAGCTTTTGCATTAATCGAGCAACAGTACAGCGCGCAATAATATAGCCTTCACGTTTCAGTTTTTGCCAGACTTTACGTACACCATACCGACCTGAACTTTCCTTCCAAATTCGTTTAATCTCCTCAGCATGATGCAAGTCATGTAAATCTCGCTTTGCTCGATGTTCTGGATTTTCACAGAGATCTAGAGTCCGGTAATAGGTTGAAGGTGCGATCGGTAAAATTCTACAAATCGCCTCGACTCCGTACAGCTCTTTATTATTATGGATAAAATCCACCATTATTTGTGTGGGCGGTCGAGCTCCGCCTGGGCGAAAAAAGCGGCTGCTTTACGTAGAATTTCATTGGCGCGTTGCAGTTCTTTATTTTCGCGTTCGAGTTGTTTGATACGTTCTTGGTCTGAAAGCTGCTGTACTTTAACTGGATTTTGTTTATCTAAATATTTTTGATACCAAACACGTAGTGTTTCAGGAGTACAACCCTTGCGCAGTATACTGCTCAGGGAGCAATAGCGGTGATCGCAGCCCAATTCGATGGATAATCTTTCTCGGATTCAATCAATAATTGAACCGCTCTTTCTCTGATTTCAGGGGTATATTTTACTTTTTTCATCGGGACATTCTCTCAGAAAGCTTGGTCTCCGACAAACCCGGTACGGTTCAAAAATCTTCCATTGATTTATTTATATCTGTTAAACCAGTCGCATTATGAAATGTAATATAAGTAGAAATTTCAGTATAAATGGTCATGATCTTTTCTAAATTTGAATATCTAAGCGTCTTCATTAATCAACCTTATTGATTATTAGTTTCTTCTTTTAAAGCTCTTTGTACTGTTGCTATCCCTACTTTAAACTTTTCTGCAACACCTCTAAATGTTGAATTTTCTTCAGCCATTGCTTTTCGTATTTCAACATAGTCAACCTTCCGCTTTCTTCCCTTATATAAGCCCTTCGCTTTGGCTTTTGCAATTCCTTCCTTTTGACGCTCACGGATCATGGAGCGTTCAAACTCTGCAAATGCAGCAAGCATCTGAAACATGAGTTTATTTATTGCCGATTGTGCTACATCATGACTGAAGGTCAAATTCTCTTTATGAAAAATAATGGTTATACCACGATCATTCAGACTATTCACAATTTCGTTCAGATCATTTGTATTACGTGCCAGACGATCAATACTATGAACATGCACCGTATCACCTTCACGCAGATAGTCGAGCATTGCATTTAACTGAGGACGTTCACGGCTACCACCGCTTGCCTTTTCAGTAAAGGTCTTATCCAGGCTGATTCCATCTAATTGACGTTCAGTATTTTGTTCAGTTGAACTGACTCGAATATATCCGACCTGATTAGGCATTCTGTACCGTTAGAGTTTAGATAATTAAATACATATTGTACCGAAATTAAATATTAAGTCTATAAATACGGTTTTTGAGTTGCTTTTTAAGACTTTATTTTGTTCCGTTAGGCTATACTCTAAAGATACAAAAATAAAAACTTATAAAATACGATAAGTCAGTTAAATGATGCCTAATTTTTTGCGGAGCACTTCACCTAGTCCCGTTGGGACCAGGTGAAGTAGCTGTCCTCAAAAATTACGCATCTCTATTAAGTTTTTTGCGTCTTTCATCTTCTGAATGCAAGTAAAGCCCACCGCTTAAAGTATCTGTATCCAGAAAAATCTTCTTCTGATTCTGTTTCGATTGTGCCTGCACGAGTTTCAAAGTTAGCGCCAAAAACTGCTCTCTTTCACTTTCAGTCAAAGCAGATTCTGCTATTTTTGTTTCTGTGAAAACTTGAGAAATCACAATTTCACCAAGCAAAAATTTTTGATTTTTAATTATTGAAAGTTCTTTACTGGTCAAAGATGGTAAGCGATTATCGAGTTCTTTAATTGCTTTTTCAGCACGTTGTTGAATCAGCTTTAATGCTTTTTTTGCATCTTTCAATTCTGCATCAGACAGTTCACCACTTCCGATTTTTGCAATCAGATCCGATACGGCTTTTGCATCCTCTACAAGATTATTTTGTTGCTCAGACATTAGAATTCGTCTCCATTTTTAATTAATCAATAATTGATAATCGTGCATAAAATTTGATTTGAGTCTTTAAGTCTTTCACTTCCTCATTATTGAAATTATCACAAGTGAAAAAAAAACATACTAAACAGGTAAAAAAAATCGAAAAATAACACCAAATACAGGTCAAATTTTTTTCTAGTGTATAGTCGAATTACGTGACAACTTCATTCACGACATTTCACGTTTTCACAGTCAAGCGCCAGCGTAGACTGTGAAAACGTAGAAATGACGTAGAATGAAGCGCACTTTAACCCAAAACGTACATTTCGCTTCGCTCATGTTCGTTTTGAGTCGTGCGCCCCCTCCCAAAGCTAGGGCAGGGGGGGACTTTTAAGGCGTTCCGATGAGAAAGTAATTTATTGTGCTTTGCACAATAATTATTTTCATGTAACGTCTTAAAAGTAGAAAAGCAAAACCACCACTGGAGCATGATATGAGTGATAAAATCGTTATTCGAAATAGTTATTCTCATCGTGTTTCGACTGTCAAAAAATCAAACGGTCACAGTATATTAAGAATAATTGCATATATTAATGCACGTAAATTATCGAACAATTTAACGGGAGATGAGCATAATTTTTCTCATAAATCAGGTGTGATTAACACAGGTTTCTTTATGCCACACGGCATTAAAACAGAAATGAATGAAGAACAGTTTTATAATCATATTGAGAATAATAGTCACGCATCTACAAACATTATTGCATACAGTTCTATTCTTGCTTTACCGCCTGAATTATCACAAGAAGAACAAATAAAAGTTGTCGAAAAATTCTGTGAAGATTTCACAGAACAATACGGAACTTGTATTAGTTATGCGATACATGAAGCTGATAATTTGAAGCGTAAAAAAGCTCGATTAGAAGAAATTGAAAAATATAATTTGCCTGAAGATAAAGAAGATTTACAGTTACAGATTCAAAATAATCATGTTCATTTTGTGATTCCATATTGCAAAATTGAAGCACTTACAGAGCAAGATTTAAAGTCAAAATGTAAGAAAAAATCTCACGGAGATACATTTAAAATTGGCAGTCAAGTTAAAGATTTTAACCCGATAAAATTTGGCTCAGAGATTAAAAAAGATAAGCCAGACTTGATGAATATTGAGCAAAACTTTTTGCAATATATGCGTCAAAAGCCCTGCGATTTATTTAACAGTGCATTAGAAAAAAATAATCGAATTGAGCGTTATACACATAAGTCATATAAAAATTTGGGCTTGCAGATCAGCGCAACAATTCACGAAGGCGAGATGGTGAAAAGCCGTGTTGCGCAAGGCAAGAAGATGAACGTTCACGAATACAACAAACAGCAGAAAGCGAAGCAACAGACTGAATCTGACTATCTAAATTTTATCAATGTTCCACTACCTAAAGACCTTGCATATAAGATTTTAAGCGGTGAAAAACTTGCTGAAAAAGAGTTATTAGATAGCTTAAAAGCGCAACCAAAGTCAGAGCTTGAGCAAGCTCAAGAATTGCTTAATCAGATCAACAATGCACATCAGCTTATTGATAACAAACTTGCAGATCACGAGCATGAACCGCTCGATTTACGTGAAAAACTAGATCGTTTGAAAGAATCCAATAGCTCACCAGATGCAATACCGGCACCTGAAACGCTTAGTGAAAAATTAGAGCGTTTAAAGCAGAAGCAAGCTGAACAGGCGAAGCCATCGACAGAGCCAAAACAGCAAGACAACGACAACGACAACGACAACGACAACGACAACGACAACGACAACGACAACGACAACGATTATTCACCGTTTTAACTAAAAATTGGGAGCAGTCACATGACTGAAAACAGCGAAATTATTGATTTACTGACAGCGATTGTCAGTAGCATTGAAAGCCAAGAAACACAAGCCCAATCAGCCAAAACCGAGCTACTGGAGCAATTGAAGCTGCTTGCATCAAAGACTGATACAGTCAGTACCAACTTTCCGAAATTGATCGAAACGCTATCAAATTTTGATAGCAAGATTGCATCAAGTTTTGATGATATTCAAAACGTCAGCAAGCAGTTAAATAATGTCGTGCAGCAAATCTGTATTGCTGAAAAAGCAATTCAGACAGTGCAACAGCAAGCACAAAATCTACAGCTTAATGACACAATCAAAACACTGAATAATGCAGATCAAACTGCACAACAGCTTAATCGTTATTTACACAGCTCAAGCAAGACATACAAAGAAAATATGAATGCTGCAACTGATATCGCTATCAGTCAGATCAAAAAGTTGAAAAGCGAAGTCAACACAATTGCAGATAGTTTTACTGAAATCATTACAACTGATATTTCCAACAGAATTATTAATGATGTATCTGCAAAATTGACACAGCAAGTCGTCCAAAATTTAAAAGTTGAAATTGAGACAGGAGCCAAAGAAACGGCTGAAACACTTTCAAATAAAGCATTTCAGCATCTTAGTAAGACGTTACAACAGACAAAAAATGAAGTCGAAAGCGGTGCAAAAGAATTTCATAGAGAAGTCATCTCAACATATCAAAACGACTTAAAACAGCTCAAAGCGATAAGTTCAGAGATTCAGCAGACAGCAGATAAATCAAATAGAATCTATATGCAACGTGAAGAAGCATATCAAAATCACGTTAGCCAAGAAAAAGCCTCGGTTAAAAAGAACTGGATTTTAATTGCTGCCACAGTTTGGATCGGATTTACAGCAACTGTTGCAGGTACAGCTTACGCAACATCAAAATCAGCTGAAAGCGTTGTAAACAAAGCGACTGGCTATGTGGATTTACAGAATAATTGGATGAAAAATGGCTTTCGTAGCATCAACAAAGAAGAATGTAATGCGTACATGCCGAAGCAGCAATTTATGCAAAACCGTCCAATTGATTTTTGTTATTTCAGCAAGACACCTGCTCATCAAGTTCAAACTCAACATGGATACTTAAATATATTTACCAAGTAAATAAAACAGCTTAAAACTAAAAAGACACTTTAGTGTCTTTTTAGTTTTACAGAAGCTTGGCACGATAAGTCAGTTGCCGAAGAGCGTGAAAGACGTATGTACAAGGAGATTGAGCAACTCAAAGATAAAATTGACAATCTAACCTTAGCACTTGGCTATACACCTAAAAATATTCAGCCTGACAGTAAGCCTGACAGTACAAATGAACAAGTCCGTACAACTACAGACTTACAAGAAACTGTACAGCAATCACAAGTTACACCTATAGAAGATAAGCCTATTCAGCAAACTGCTACGATAACACCTGAATCTAAAAAATGAGGTTTATTCGGTCGTTTGGCGAAGGCTTTTTTTGACAATAAACGACCTAAAACGCTCACAAAGCGAAGTTAAACAGCAAGACCATAGAAAGTACACCAAGAGCCCAAAAACGCCTTAAATCGCAAATTAGAGCCATCTAGCCCTATTCTAAAACTTAGTCAGCCTGAAAAAAACAGGCTATTGCCGATTTTAATGTCCGTGTTTCAAAATTGGCTCAAGAGGTTTTTGAGAATGATTTAAGAGAAATTTTAGAAAAAATACAAGAATGCAAAGAATTAAGCTCAAAACTTCTTACTAAGATTGAAGTACATAAGCAAAACAAGCCATTAAACCCTTTCAAAATTGGGACTTGGAAAAAAGAACTTTCAGAAATGGTGAACCTGCATAACAACAACATCAAAGTAAAATGGGAAAACTTGCTACTTGAGTACAAGAGCAAGGAAAATCTAGGTGCTAACTACACTTATTACGAAAAAGCACATACTCAACTTTTCAAACAGAACCCAGACGAATACAAGAAAATTCAGGAGTTTCAAAAAGAAATTGCTGAAAATGAGCGACAAGAATCAATTAACAAAGCTGCAAGTCGCCAAAACAACAAAGAGCGTTGACATACTCCGTACTAAACCGTTGATTTAATGGGGAGCATGTCAGCCTTCATCGTCAGTTACTTGTCTTTTTGCATTGTAATCTGTTTTTCTAATTCAGCTATCCGTGCATTTGCATTAGTGAGTTGTGATTCCACATATTTGATCGAGCCTGATTTTTCGAGTAGCTGTTCATATTTGGCTTGCAAGGCGTTGTAGTCTTCTTTTGCCTTATCTGTACTAGCAAGAGCGACTTTCAGCTTGTCGGTGGTGTCATCAGTTTGTTTGACCTGTTCATCAAGTTTGATTTGCACCTGTTCCAGTTTTTCTGTGGTATCTGCAAGCTGCTTTTCCAGTTGTTGCACTGTTTCCGCATATCCGCCTTGTACTGCATCAATCCGTTCTTGCAATAGGGTTGCAATGACTTGTGACACGGTAACAAGTTCCGCATCTTTCAGAGTTTTTGCCGTAGTAACGGCTGCCGCCAGTTGCTCTTCAAGGATCTCTTTGCGGTATTTGTTGATAGTGGTCTTTGAGCCGCTACCAAGAACCGCAAGGATATTATCGTTAGTTGGGTTTGAGCCTTGTTCTGCAAGGGATTCGATGGCTTTTGCCACATCTGATTTAGTGATTGCCATGGGTTTATTTCCTATTGTGTACTGTACTGTATCGTATTTTAGTACATTACAGTACAGTACACAATCGATATTTTTATGAATTATGACTAGCTAAAACTCTCTGCAGCTGTTCGCTAATGTTTTCCAATTTAGCAAAAGCCGATAGAAGATGATTTTTATTAGATTAATTAAACAATAACAAGTATTTATTAGCGAGTGTCTACGAGCGCCACAACAAAAATTCGCGCCTAGACTCTCTGAAAAACAGCTTTTTAGGCTGTGAAGCCTAAATAAGCGTAAATCACATGTAAATATTTGCACCTAGATCGAGCGAAGCGAGCAAAAAAAGCTCTATGAGCGAAGCGAATTCATCGTGCTTTTGCTTTTTATTAAAGTCACAACGAGATGAGCCAAAAAATTGCCCCGACGAATCGAGCGAAAGCGAGATTCAATAGAGTTTGAGCGAAGCGAAAACCAAGGGCAATTTTTCATAACTTTGGCTTTTAATTACTTTTAAATGTTTTTAATGTTTTTAACCTTGATATAAAGCTTGATATATCTAGCTTTCAGAGAATATTCAACAACGTTTCCTCGGCTATCTAACAACGTTTCCTCGGCTATCTAACAACGTTTCCTCGGCTATCTAACAACGTTTCCTCGGCTTATAGCAACTTTTTTTTTATTGTTGCTATATTCTTAGCATTTATTAAAACATGGCATATGACAACGTTTCCTTGGTTAGAATCACTTCCTGTTTATGTCATATAAACCACTATACTTATAACTACTCTATAACGATAAATTAAGGCTTTTCACCTTTCAAAACATGGCATATGACAACGTTTCCTTGGTTAGAATCACTTCCTGTTTATGTCATATAAACCACTATACTTATAACTACTCTATAACGATAAATTAGAGCTTTTCACCTTTCAAAACATGGCATATGACAACGTTTCCTCGGTTAGAATCACTT
>NZ_VOZH01000042.1:0-21146 GCF_013419875.1 Acinetobacter sp. YH12049
TCGCAAGAGATGCGATGGATGTCTGATGATTTGTAGTCATAAATTTAAGTCCCCACTTGTTTCTAAGTGGGGACTAAATTAAGGCTTATAGGATGAATTCAGAAGGTGTGTTCAGCGGACGCTTACGATTGATCAGCGTTTAGAATTAATAAAATATTATCAACGACGTGGCTATAAGCTAACAGATGAAAATCAAGCTTATCCACTTCATTTAGAGGTGGGTCAACCGATTTGTGAACTGACAATTAAACAATTAATTAAACGAATAAAATAAAGATCATGTGATGTATTTGATCAATTTATAAAGCGAGATGAATAAAAAATCCCAAAAGAAAACATACACTAACTTTTGGGATTTTTATTTTAGACTATTTGAGCTTAAGAATAAGCACGTAAAAATAGTCGATAGGCATCTGAAGATTTTTGGTTTTTTAACATATAGTGTGCGATTTCACCTTGGTTGGTATTCATTATCACAGCAATATTTTTTGCGTCCCGAAATTGTTTAAGCACAGTATCTGGGATCATCACGGTATTAGAAGAATCAATCACATTTGAATTATCTAAGCGACGATAATTTGTTTGACCAATTGCAGGATAAGACAAAACTTTGCCGTCTATCACAAAAGATATTTCACTCATATCAAGCTGCTGTTGATCATAAGAATGCAGTGAAAGTGCATACTCACCTTTGTTTTTTGCCAATCAATTGCAAGTTCAGGACATTTTTGCCCAGCTTCACATAGTAACTGACCTCGAGTAATGGTTCGTTGGATCACTTTGCTGTTTTCAACGGTATTCACACCATTTAGCTTCAAGGTTCTTGTTTCAGGATTATTTTTAGGTACGGTAATACAACCTGTGAGTAGTAGGAATGTAAATCCTAGAACTAAATAATTTTTCATGCGTATTTCCATGTTAGCGTTATTTTTATGAGCAATATTTATTTTGGCGCATATTCACACAGGAAAACAAAAAAGTAAAATACATCACACTTTTCTAGTTTTGTTCGAGCACTGCTTTGATATAAGTGGTCGATATTTTAATAAAAAATATTATTAAGTGATGTAAATCTTATTTCATTGAAATTTAGATAACTTAAGCAAGATCTGTGATTTTGCGCTATCAATCTGCTCGGGATTGGTTTGTCGAGACAATTGAACACGTGGTTTTTCACCTAAAAAATATTTGATCCGTTCAGCATTTGCACCTGATGGATGGGGAAGTCCTGCTAGAATTTGTTGATCATTTAAATAGCCTAAGCTACATACATAATTTAAAACCTCATCTACGCCTTTGCCTAGCGGGATATAAATTGCGTTCGGAAGCTGTTGAACCAAAGGAATAAAATAATCATCAATATGTTGTTTTAATAATTCATTTTTTAGCATTGCGGGTGTTGAACCTGCATAATTTTTTCCATTGACCAAAATGCATTGCTGTAAAACCGAGCACATTTGCACTATATCTTGATGATTGCTAAATAGCTCAGCAGTGGTCTGTATGCCTAATTGATTGTGTAATCCAATATGATCTAGCAGTTGAGTTAAATTTTTACGAATAGGGCCACTAAAAGCACCACTATTCTTGGCAAGTTTAAGAATGTTTTCCTCAGATAATTGCTGTTCTAAGCTGTCCTTCGCTGCGATTAATGCATTACGCCATTGTTGTTGGCCTGGGCAGATGCCGACGATGACCACTTTTGCATCATGATTTATGGCCTCGAATGGTGCATAAAAGCTTTGAATAGTTCCCAGAGTTTTAAGACGGAGTAAATCACTTTGAGTTAATTCTTCAATAGAATGTGTTTTGATCACAGATGCAAAGCAAGAGAAAAGTGCTGAATTGGACATAAAACTTCAATCTTTCTAGATATAAAATTCATTCAATATTTTAACCCTTTATTTTAAAGATGAAGTATTTAGGTGTAGAAAAAATTGAGTCGAAATACTTAGCCTAACAACTTAAATCGATATAAAAATAATATTTAACAATATTGACCCAAATAGGACTTGAGATTTGGTACAAATATTGCTCATATCTAACTAAGGCAATACCAAGATGAATGCCGAATAAAAACGAATGGATGATTGCAGGAGAGAAGCACAGATCGTGCTCGCCGAAGGAGCAAGTTCCCCCAGGAAACTCTCAGGCAAAAGGACTGTAATCATATAAAAGATCTGGAGAGAAGTAGGCTAGACCTACTCACCGAAGGGGAAGGTTCACATTGCTTCGCAAGGAACCAAAGCTCTCAGGTACCAATGACAGATGGGGCGAACATAGGAAATATAATTTCCAAGGAGCCTATATGTGTCATATAGTTGTGATTGGTGCAGGTATTACTGGGGTAACGACAGCTTACGAACTCGGATTACTCGGTTATCGTGTCACTGTGGTCGATAAACATCTTTATCCTGCGATGGAAACGTCGTTTGCCAATGGTGGACAATTATCTGCGTGTAATGCTGAAGTCTGGAACCAAAAGGCAACGGTGGTGAAAGGCATCAAATGGATGTCACAAAAAACCGCGCCATTATTATTAAATCCAAGTTTTAATCTACACAAATATTCATGGCTCTTTGAGTTTATGGGACATATTAAAGATTATCGTGAAAATACTCACGAGACTGTACGTCTCGCATTGATGGCACGTCAGCGTTTATTTGAAATAGCTGAGCATGAAAACTTACAGTTTGATTTAGAAAAACGCGGCATTTTACATTTCTTTCATAATCAACATGATTATGAGGTGGCGACTCAAGTTAATAATATGCTCTGTGAAGGTGGTTTAGAGCGTCATCCTGTGACATTAGCTGAAATCCGTGATATTGAGCCTAGTCTGACAGGTGAATACTATGGTGGATTTTATTGCCCAGGGGACGCCACGGGCGACATCCATAAATTTACGACGCAGCTTGCCAAAGCAACAGAACGCTTTGATGTGAAATATATGTGGGGCTTTGAGGTGACTGACTTTGAACATCATGCAAAAGGTGTCAATGTTCAGTTAAAAGCCAGTGATGAAAATATGGAACATCCTGATGCAAATACCTTACTTGAGGCAGATGCTGTGGTGGTCTGTGGTGGTGTAGGCAGTTATGAACTTGCGCATAAACTCGGTGACCGTGTAAATGTCTATCCAGTCAAAGGATATTCAATTACCATAAACTTAAATGATGAACAAAGTCAGACCAATGCGCCTTGGGTAAGTCTGTTGGATGAAAGTGCCAAAATTGTGACTTCACGCTTAGGTGCAAATCGACTCCGTGTTGCAGGCACGGCAGAGTTTAATGGCTATAACCGAGACATTCGTGCAGATCGCATTCAGCCCTTAATTGATTGGTCGAATCGTAACTTTAATCTATCAACAGAACATGTGGTGCCATGGGCGGGTTTACGACCAATGATGCCCAATATGATGCCTGTAGTACATGCAGGTAAGCGAGATCATATTTTCTATAATACAGGGCATGGTCACCTTGGATGGACCTTATCTGCGGCAACAGCTGCGATGATTAGCCAGCAAGTGCGGCAAACACATCCAATTTAATAGACATATTGTAGACATCAAAAAAGCCTCAATGTTGAGGCTTTTTGATGTTTCTAAGTCATTCGAATTTGATCTTAATCATATAAACGATAAATCCCTGCAAAACGTTCACAGCCTTTTTGTTCGGTTTTTACTGACAGTAAGGCTTTACTGTAATTGAACTGATATTTGCAGTCGTGTTCATTATCGGTGATTTGATTTTTTTGTTCGGGTGTTGTGTAAGCTAAAAATGGGATGGTTTGTGTTTCGACTCGATTGTTCGGATTACGATAGGCAATGCCTTCAATTTTGATGCTGTCTTTGCCTAGTTGATGTACCTTTAAATGTACAGGTGATGTCGCAAAATGACCATTTTCAAATTTCAGATAATGCTGCGTTAAACTTTGGTTCATCGAGGTGTAGATATTCAAATCTTCATGGCGAAGCTCAAATTGTTGTTTAAAACACTCCAAGTTTTTGCATTGCTGAACTCGGCTATACCATAATTTTTGCGTATCTATCAGTAAGCGTATTGGGGCATCGGTAATCAACTGCGCTGTTAAAAAAAGCCCATCTAGCTTTTCACGTTGTTCTTCAAAACCGTTAGAACAGTAATTTTTTTTTGCCTGAGTATTGGCATGATCACAGTCTATATTTTCTGCATGCGTAAACGTCGCTAGGCCAGAACCTATTAGCAGAACCAGTCCGAATTTTTTGATGATATTTATTTCAGTTTTCAACAGCATGATCGCTTATACTTTCACTATGTTGCGCTTGCCCACACTATAGCGAAATAGAAAGCGTGAATACAAGATTTCAATCATTATTTTCTCAAGGAACTCAAGCATGATAGCTCAAATTCGTATCGGTCAGGGCATGGATGTGCATGCATTTGAAGAAGGTGACTTTGTAACGCTTGCTGGTGTTCAAATTCCACATACACATGGACTCAAAGCACATTCAGATGGTGATGTGGTACTGCACGCGCTTTGTGATGCATTATTAGGTGCTTTGGCACTTGGAGATATAGGTCAGCATTTTCCAGATACAGATCCAAAATTTAAAGGTGCCGATAGTCGAGTACTTTTAAAACACGTCTACCAACTGATTTTAGATCGTGGATATGTACTTAATAATGCTGATATTACCGTGGCTTGTGAGCGCCCTAAACTAGCAAAACATAATTTAGAAATGCGTCAAAGTATCGCAGATGTTATGGATGTTGAAGTTACACAAATTAGCATCAAAGCGACCACCACCGAAAAATTAGGGTTTACTGGTCGCCAAGAAGGTATTCTTTCTACTGCAACAGTACTGATTTCTCACGCAAAATGATCTGGATGGATCAGCGCATGTTGTAAATCTTGAGTTGCTTTACGGCCTTGAAGTTGTAAGGCAACCGCATGGATTAAACCTGTCCATGTTTCATTGGGTTCCCAAATTTGATGCATCAAATCTTGAGCCTTTGGCATATCAACATCCATATAGTATTGACGATATAAATACATCAAACTGCTGACACGGAAGTTTTTTGCACAGTGCAGCCAAACCGTTTGACCTTGAACCAAATGGTCAATCATATCGAGTACTAAAAGGCATTGATCATCTGAAGGGGTATCCCAAGAGATTGGAACTTGGATGTAGTTCAGGCCTAGATCTAGGCAAATGCGGTCTTCATGCTCGATATGATTGGATGCATCGGTCAAGGCTAAATTGATAACTGTTGAAACACCATATTCTTTGATCGTTTGAAGCTCAGAAGGAGATGGTTGACCGGACGTTAATAAGTGTTCATGTATATATTGGAAGTTTTCAATGTGACTTAACGCATTTTCGATTTCATTCATCTGACAAATAATCCTTCAAAGTAAAACGCCATCTCGAAGATGGCGTTTTTCATTCACTTAGCGTGTCGGTAACACGTCTTTAAGTGCTTCATGCATCTCTAACAAGACTTTTTCAGTCGTATCCCAATCGATACAGCCATCAGTCACTGATTTACCATATTCGAGGTCACATAGGTTGGCAGGAATATCCTGACGACCACCTTTTAAGTGACTTTCTACCATAATACCCACGATTGACTTGTTTCCGTCAAGGATTTGTTCAGTAATATTTTTCAGAACAAGGGGTTGTAGGTACGGGTCTTTGTTTGAGTTTGCATGACTGGTATCAATCATGATTTTGCCACTAACTTTTGCTTTGGCTAATGCCGCCTCTGCATCTGCAACAGAACCTGCGTCGTAGTTTGGTTTACCGTTACCGCCACGGAGTACAACGTGTGCATAAGGGTTACCACTGGTACGAATAACAGAAACTTGACCTTGGTCGCTTAAGCCCAAGAAGCTATGACCATGTTTAACAGATTGCATGGCATTGGTCGCAACGGTTAAACCGCCATCTGTACCATTTTTAAAGCCCACAGGTGAAGACAGGCCAGAAGACATTTCACGATGTGTTTGGCTTTCAGTGGTGCGCGCACCAATTGCTGACCAAGAGATAAGATCTTGGTAGTACTGTGGTGAGTTTGGATCGAGCGCTTCAGTTGCACAAGGCAAACCTTTTTCATTCAATTCAAGTAAAAGTTTACGACCAATACGTAAGCCTTTTTCGATGTTGAAAGAATCGTTCATGTCAGGGTCATTAATTAGACCTTTCCAACCAACAGTGGTACGTGGTTTTTCAAAATACACACGCATCACGACATAGATCGTATCTTGGATTTTGTCGCTTAAAACTTTTAAACGCTCAGCATAATCATGTGCAGCGACTGTGTCGTGAATTGAACATGGGCCAATGACAACAAAAAGACGTTTGTCATTTCCATCTAAAATATTACGTACAGTTTCACGGCCCTTAAGGACTGTTTGATAGGCAGTTTCAGTCAGAGGTAGCTCTTTTTTTAGTTCTGCAGGAGTAACAAGAGGCTGAATGCTTTTTACATTCACGTCATCAATGTCGTTTTGGGTAATAGAATTTGACTGTAAAGTATTCATTGCCGTCACTGGTTTGATTATACAAAAGGTTGTTTCGTGAGCCGAATATAACATGAATATAGCATTCAAATGTTATAAAAAAGATCAATAAGTCTCTGAAAAAAAAGTGATGAATCGGGCAGTTAATTTAAACCTGCTGACTATTCACCGTCGGTGCGATCAACATTGCAGTTGTTGGTTTTTCAACAGGTTTTGATTTTACTGGATTAATGATGAAATTCATGCCTAAAACAAACAAGGTAATGCCTAAGACTTTACGAATGACTTTTTCAGGTAAACGTGAGCTGATTAAAGTTCCGACCACAATTGCAGGAATAGAACCCACCAATAACCAACCCAATAAATGAAAATCGACATTACCTGAGCTCATATGACCCAAGCCAGCAACCAGTGTAAGAAGCACGGCATGTACGACGTCTGAACCAATAATTCGAATCATTGGTAAATTAGGGAACATGAGTACCAATGCCATAATACCGAAAGCACCTGCACCAACAGACGATAGGGTAACGAATACGCCTAAAATAATGCCCATGATGATGATATATGCACGCTTATTTTTAGCTTGGAAATTGATACGTTCAAGATCCGCACTCATATCATCCAACTGATCAGTTTTTCGAAATTTATTAAAGAATTTTTCGATATGACCACGGAAAATAATTGAGATCCCAGTAATCGTCAGCATAAAACCCAAAAACATGGTTAACACGGTTTTGTAATGTGTCGATTGGCTTAAATAGTTTTCAAGTACCCAATGGGTCGCAAATGACGCAGGGATACTGCCGACTGCAAGCCAAATGACAATGGTCCAAACGATATTCATTTTACGGGCATGGACTAAAGAACCACAAAATTTTGAAATTGCGGCATACAGTAGATCTGTACCGATCGCAATGTGGGGTTCAATTTTATATAGGCTAATCAGGATCGGGGTCATCAATGAACCACCACCAACACCGGTAATACCTACGCAGAAACCTACAATTACACCTGCCAGAATGAACTCTAAAGGACCGACCATCGCTGAATGCCAAATATCAAAAAACGTGCATATCTTATGATTAATTGATATAAGTCGTTGTCTCGATTAGTGATTTGCTTGTGAAAAAAATAGATAAAGAATGTCTTTAATTTTGAAATAAATGAATTTTATCTAAACTAAGTTATTGATTATGGTTTTCTCAAGTAGTTAATAGTTCAAATGGAGATTATGCTGCAGTGAAATCATATATTTTGAATATAAGGCTTTGAATATCTGAAGTGGATATCCAATACCTAAATGCACTGTAGGTTTTCAATTCTAAACTTTTGATTTGATATTTATCGATATAAGCAACAGTGTATATAAATTCCACTGCTGCTAAGTCTCATACGCCTTAAAAAGATAAGGTTTCGCCATTATTCGAATATGGGTAGAAGGACACTAACTAGACATTTTAAACATGCGACAGGGCTACCAATTGTCACTTGGTTAAATAATGAAAGACTGCGATATGCGGCTGAATTGCTTGAAGTGACAGATTATTCGATTGATAAAATTGCGGAAAGTGCAGGTTTTAATACAGCAGTGCTATTTCGTAAATTGTTTAAGAATAAATACGGCACAAATCCGAACCATTGGCGGAAAAATTTTAATCAGCAGCTAAGTAACAGTGATGAATATTCTTAAAATGGTGAATTAAAACCGTGCAGCTTTTTTCAGGAAATCTATTAACTTTGCGAAGGACTCGTATAGAATCTATAGCTAAAGAACATTGAGTTAAAAGGACAGACTTTTGCAAAATCGGAAACTTAAAATTGGCATCGTGGTTGGGGAAGTATCCGGGGATACATTAGGCGCCAAGCTTATCCGCAGTTTTCGAGAGCAAGGGATTGATGCGGAATTTGAAGGCATCGGCGGTCCGCAAATGATTGCAGAAGGTTTTAATAGCTATTATCCGATGGATATTTTATCGGTAATGGGGATTGTTGAGGTCTTAAAAGATATTAAAAAACTCTTTGCTATACGCGATGGTCTGGTTGAAAAATGGACTGAAAACCCTGTCGATGTTTTTGTGGGGATTGATGCACCGGATTTTAATTTACGTTTATCTAAGAGCTTGAAGCAAAAACAGCTACCAATTAAAACAGTGCAATATGTTAGCCCTTCAGTGTGGGCGTGGCGCCAAGGCCGTGTGCATGGCATCAAGGCGAGTATCGATTTAGTCCTTTGTTTATTTCCTTTCGAAAAAGCGTTTTTCCAAAAATGGCAAGTTCCCGCTGCATTTGTCGGACACCCATTGGCAAGTCAGTTGCCTTTAGATAATCCACTCGTTGCGGCTAAACACGAGTTAGGCTTAGATGAGCATCAAAAACACATTGCATTACTTCCGGGCAGCCGTCGCGGTGAAATTGAGCGCTTAGGGCCTTTGGTACTATCTGCCGCACAGATTTTGACGGAGCAGCATCCAGACTATGTGTTCCTGATTCCTGCAATTAATGATGCACGTAAACAGCAAATCGAATTGTTGCTCAAGCAGTATCCTGAAGCATTACAAGCCAAAGTTCGCTTGATGGAAAACACCGATACCGAATCTAAAATTGGCCGTCAGGTGATGAACGCATCGAATATTGTCGCTTTAGCATCAGGAACGGCAACCTTAGAAGCGATGCTTTTACATCGTCCAATGGTGACTTTTTATAAGTTAAATTGGCTGACCTATCATGTGGTGAAATTGCTGATCAAAATTCCGTATTATTCATTGCCAAATATTATTGCGGGCAAAAAGGTGATTCAGGAACTCATCCAACATGATGCAACGCCTGAAAAATTAGCAGCAGAAATTGAAAGCTTGATGGATGTTGAAAAATCGCAAATTCAAGTGATGCAGCACATCACCATGCATAAACAACTGCTTTCAGGCAACAGTGAAAATCCTGTGGAAGCGATTTTAAAGCTTTTAAATTAAATAAAAGTATGATACACGGTAACGTCATCCGCAACTGTTCGACGCAGGACTACTTCTAATCAAAAAAGTTTTTGCGATACTTTGAGTAATTTGACGCTATTGAACGAGTTTTGTCGGTGAGGTGCATTGCACCGTAAGATGGTTTCCTTGCGAGGCTTCGCTTCTCATTTTGCCGAATGAGAAACAACGTTTCGTAAGAGTACCTCCAGCCGAAGGCTAATCCCTTTATTCAATCCCTAGATGTAAGACTCCGTCGAATAAAATTAAAAATCATTTTAAAAATGCAAAATTACTTTTATGTGCGTAACGTCAGTTAAATAAACCTCTAAGGTGACTCAGCTTTTGAGAGCTGATGCTGCTGTCGATACTGGCTCGGTGTGAGATCATAAAACTTTTTAAAAGTTTGGCTAAATGCCGTTTCAGATGAGTAACCGATACGATGGGCAATTTGCTGAATAGTCAGTTGCCCCATTTGTAAGTGCTGTGTCGCCAGTCGCAAACGATGTTGCTGCAAATAGGCGAGTGGTGATTCACCAAGCATTTGAGTGAATAAACTGGCAAATTTAGAACGTGACATGCAACATTGTTCTGCCAAGCTTTCGACAGTCCAAGCATGCTGTGGTTGTTCATGAATCGCTGCCAAAGCGTTGGATAATTCAGGATGACTTAAGGCATGCAACCAACTGCTTGAATCTGACAAGGCTGCAATATAATCACGCACACATTCGATAAATAAAATACTCACCAAATGATCCAAAATTTTGTCACGGCCTGGACGTATCTGATGCGCTTCAACGGCCAGAAAATGTAAGCCAATTTGCAACCATTCCGGTGCGGTACTGCTTATGATATGTGGTGTATGTAACAGCGTGGGGAGTGCATTCACTAAAGGCTTTGCCATAATACTGTCGACATGTCCACGGATCGCTAGTACAAATAATTCTTCTGCTTCATGAGATTCGGTAGAATTTAATTCAATGGTTTTATTTCGTTGCTCTTGAAACAGTGGCGTGATGTTTATTGATTCGACCAAGACATCAGACTGTATAGATTTGCAGTAATGATTTTGCCCTGAGGGAATAAGGCAAAGATCGCCAGCTTCAAGTAAGACCTGCTCTTGATCTATATGCACAACACACTGACCTTGAATCACCACATACGCAACCATGGCATTGTTATCTTGAAAATGAAAAGCCCAAGGATGCTTTGATCTCAAATAAATATATTCAGATCGGTGGAGATGGATATCATCAAAAATTTTACTTAAAGCATCCATATTTCAAATATTTACTCATATTAATTTTGTATTTATAGATGGTCACTATGTGTTTAAAGGTCAACATTTATCCTTAAATGCCAAAGACGATCGCATAGTTTTTTTGGACGCTTAAAACTGTTCTGGCTGCCCATATTTTACGAATATAAACACAGAAGAAGTAATTAGGGAAGTCTAGCGCATGAATGCACCAGTAAAATTAAATGAACAGCAGCTCGCTCAGTTAGAAAGCAAAATCGGTAGTGTTTTAGATAAAAAACGTTATGGTTGGCTATTGAGTCCAGGTTTACCAGTCATTGGTATGGGGATCTTGGCGGGTTATCATTTTGGTCCAAAATCGACAAAAAAACTATTTGCCATGGGTGGGCCGCTTCTACTGCATGTCATTATTCCTGCACTGGATGCATTGATCGGTGATGATGCCAATAACCCGACAGATGATGACATCAAAGTTTTAGTGAATGATCCCTATTATGATCGGATCGTCAAATTATTTATTCCACTGCAAATGGCAGCGAATGCTTTTGCAGGCTATGTTGTTACCCGTAAAGATGTTTCATTATTAGATCAAGTTCTACTTGGGGTTTCGATGGGTGCCATCAATGGCGTCGGTGTAAATACAGCACATGAACTCTGCCATCGACCACAAAAAAAAGACCATTATTGGGCACATGCGACGCTCGCACCTTTGGGTTATAGCCATTTCCGTATAGAACATCCATATGGACACCATAAACGTGCGGCAACGCCTGAAGATCCTGCTTCTTCAAAAATGGGCGAAACCTTTTATGAGTTTTGGCCACGCACTGTATTTGGTGGAATAAAATCGGCGGTGCAGATTGAAAAACAACGCTTAAAACGAAAAGGTTTAAGTTTCTTTTCGAAGGACAATGAGCTGTTTCATGGTTGGGCGATGAGTGCAGGTTTTCATGCATCGATGCTGAAAATGTTTGGTAAAGGCGTGACACCGTATTTAGTTACACAGGCCTTTTATGGAATCAGCCTTTTTGAAATTATTAATTATATTGAACATTATGGCCTGAAGCGTGAGCAAAAAACAGATGGAAGCTATGCGCGCACCATGCCTGAACATAGTTGGAATAACAATAATATTGTGACCAATCTATTTTTGTATCAATTACAGCGACATTCAGACCATCATGCTTATCCAACTCGCCCTTTTCAGGCTTTAAGACATTTTGACGAAGCGCCAGAGTTGCCTAGCGGCTATGCCACTATGCTAATTCCTGCTTTAGTACCCTCTATTTGGTTTAAGATGATGGATAAACGTGTCTATGATCACTATCAAGGTGATTTAACTAAAGCCAATATTCATCCTAAACGTCGTGCAAGTATTTTTAAAAAGTTTGCAATTTCAGACGTTTAAATCGAATACCTGATAAGAAGAATCCCAAGCTTGTTTACTTGGGATTTTTTATTGTGCGTATTATTAACCGATGCTACGCAGTAATATCAGAAGCGCACGTTGATTCAAATAAAAGAACGATACACGGTAACGTCATCCGCAATTGTTTGAGACAAGACTTATTGTAATCAAAAATGTTTCTGCGATTCTTTGAATAATTTGACGCTAGTGAACGAGTTTTGTCGGTGAGGTGCATTGCACCGCAAGATGGTTTCCTTTCGAAGCTTCGCTTCTCACTTTGCCGAATGAGAAACAACGTTTCGTAAGAGTATCTCCAGCCGAAGGCTAATACCTTTATTCAATCCTTAGATGTAAGACACTGTCGCATAGACTTAAAAATCATTTTTAAAATGTGAAATTAATTCTACGTGCGTAACACCATTTAAGATCCCAAATTTTCTGTTTAAAACTTAGTCATTTCTTAAGACCACCAATAGCGCAAAATGTGGAAAAAAATCGGTGCAGAAAAGCAGATGGAATCAATTCGGTCGAGCATGCCACCATGGCCTTGGATGAGCTGTCCCCAATCTTTTACACCACGATCGCGTTTAATGGCTGACATGACAAGTCCACCAAAGAAACCAAATATACAAACAATAAAACCAATACATGCAGCCTGTAGATAGCTAAAGGGTGTAAGCCATGACATAGCTACGCCTAGTGTAGTGGCTAAAGCAATGCCTCCGATTAAACCTTCAACGGTCTTAGATGGTGAAAGTATCGGTGCGACTTTGTGTTTTCCAAATAGCTTGCCACAGACATATTGCAAAACATCGGAGGCTTGTACCACCATGATCAGCCAGATCGCTAGCCAAATTTTTTCACCTTCAAATCCGGGAAGTTTGAGGTTTAATAGCGCAGGTACATGCGAAATACAGAATACGCTGATCATCAGTCCCCATTGAATTTTTGAGCTACGCTCCAAAAATCGCGTGGTATCTTCAGCTTTGAGTGTAGCGATAGGGATAAGAAGAAACACATACAGCGGAATAAAAATAGAATATAGCCCGTACCAGTCGATATACACCAAGTAATACTGGTAAGGGATGACAAAATAAAAAGCGATCAGCAAAGGAAGATAATCACCGCGACGGGTTGGGAGCAAGCTGATAAATTCACGTAAAGCAAAGAGTGAAATCAACGCAAACAGGATCACAAAGGCAATTTTGCCTAATGAAATTGCTACACCAAGTACCAACAACATGACCCACCATGCATTGATCCGCGCATTTAAATTGTCGATGACCGGTGCAGGTGCATAACCCGCTTTAAATTTTAGTATTGAGCCAATGGTTGAGGCAATAATCAAAATAATCGCAAAGATACCAAACAATACATAAGTCATTTGCGCATTGGTGAATTCCATTATTGATACTCCAATGCTTTTAATTTGAGTAGTTCTTCTTGAGCGTAGTTTAAAAACGCGGATTTACTCTGTTCATTATGAACTTCTAAAGGCTTACCAAAAATAACGGTAGATAATAATGGCAATGGTATTAGCGCACCTTTAGGCATGACACGTTTTAAATTTGAGATCCACACCGGTACAATTTCAACATCAGGAAATTGATTTTTGAGATGGAATAAACCGCTTTTAAACTCTAATAATTCAACGTCATCATTTAAATTCCGAGTGCCTTCAGGAAAGAAAATAATCGAGTCACCTTGTGCTAATACGGTTTTGATCGGTTCTAATGGATCTTGATTTTGCTCTCGATTTCGCTGAATAGTGACGCCAGTAAACGTATCTTGAATGAGAAAACGTCGAAAGCCATCTTTTAGCCAATAATCCGAAGCCGCTACAGGACGCGTATTCCGTCTGAGATCTGTCGGTAGTGATGACCAAAGCAAAATAAAGTCGATATGGCTATTATGATTTGCATAATAAATTCGCTGCTTCATTACAGGTTTACACCCGACCCATAGACTCCGCGCGCCCGTGAGCAGCCGCGCACCACGACGAGTGAGAAAGGCAATATAGCGAGCAATTGAACGGCTTAAAAAATTACCTTTCATTGGTGAGTGAGCATTCCTTGAAGTGTCTAATGGAGTTGGCATGGCTTCAAATTATTGTGAATTATTTATACAGTAAAAATATGCAGATGAATGCGATGTATTGCAAGCAAAGCACAAAGATCTGCCTTTTAAATAAAGCCAGACAACCTAATTCACGCAGCTCCCATGCGCGACCACATTTATTTGCAGGCATTAATTTTAGATTGATTAAACTTAAGTCCAACTCTTTGGTGGTTTGTTCAAGGTTTTGGGTTTGGCTATATTCAGCGACAGTGGCTAAAAGTGCCGAATCAAATTTGATTCTCAGGCTTAAATAATGTTGTATTCCGAGCAAAACTAGACAAATTAATAAATATAGCAAATCGAATAGCATCACATTACCAAACTGGATAATGAGCCAGAGCGTGAGGATCGCTGCCACATAAGCTGAGATGAGCAATCCAGTGGTGGATTGCAACAACTTTGACAGCACCACAAGTTGTAAATTCATGGTGCAAGTCCTTTAAGTTTTAAACGATAAGTATTTAAATGTTTTATTTGCGGTGCTTTAAGCACGACCCACGGACGGTTATGGCGAATAATCCGTAAAACATCTTCGACTGAATATTCAGGATGTTGTTTCAATAATAATGCGGCAACTACAGCACTACTTCGTGAATATCCCAAAGCACAGAAGACCAAGATGTTTTGTGCTTCATCATTGTTATTAGATTTCAAGAATAGTTCTAAAGACTCTACAGCATGATGCAGCTGATTGGCCTGTAAAGGAATTAGGTCTAAACTCAAGTGTTGAGCATAGGAGCACTTTGGATAAGTGGGTAATTCTGCGCAACAATCGAGTAAAGCATCATATTGTTGCATGACCTGTTTGGACGGATAGCGACCTAAATAAATATAACTCTGATTGATTTTGATGATTTTAGAATCTTCAGGATGGCGATAGGTCCAGATTCGGCTATTGATCCAAGCAAATACAAAGTAAGGCGCAAACAATATTTTTGCAGCAATGGTCATATCACCATGACTGAGTTTTTGAAAAAAATGGGGTCGATTGAATAAATATGCAAACGCAACTAAAAGCAGACTGCTTGCAGGATAGAGCAGCCAAAGCCACCAACCTTTTGCATGTGCGATTGCGCCACAAAATAAGGCAGCAAATAGATAAAGGATGCCGATTTTAATGTGCTTTAAGCTTAGCCGACTCTGGCTGTTTTGAGTCCATGGCGTAGGACAGGACATCGGGAATAGCCATAAACATAAGGCACCGACCAATAAACCCGTTGGGATATCTATAAAATGGTGCTGCCAAGTGGTTAGAACTGAGAGACCAATCAAAAAGGACCAACCATCTACCAGATATTTTAGCTTACCTGTGCTATGCCGACGGTAAAAATCCCAAAGAATCACCAGTAGCACAATATGCAGAGAGGGTGCTTGATTAAACGGTTTATCAAAGCCCATCAAGACATCAAACCACAGCCCGAAAAAACCTGTGAGTTCGGGGCGCTCAAAGCTAAAACGTAGCGGGAAAAGTAAAAAGCAGCTGATTGAAATGATTTGTGCTGAAAATAGTCGCAGTACATGTTGTTTTAATTCAAACTTATTCCAACAAAGTAATAAAGATAAACCATAGAACAGATCAATCGACCAATAAGGCACAATACTCCATGGCCAAAGTGGAATATATTTTTCCCATTCAAAGACGATAACAGGTACGGAAGCTAAGCCCGCAGCGTATTGATTGGCAAAACCATAACTTAAGAAGAAAAAAGGTGCCAGAAATGCCAAACACAGTAGGCCGTATTTCCAAGTTCCTTTTTCAGTATCCAGTTTATGCATAAGATTGACCGTCCAAGCTTAAATTTTTTGTGCAACGGAAACGGTGAAAATACCAAACTCATCAATAACTTGATCGATTTTTTTGAAACCAGCTTGCTCAACTAATGTATCCATTTCTGCTTGTGAGCGTAAACGCATCACCCATGCATCTCCTTGGCGATGTGAGGTCAGGGCACGGGCGATAAATTCTTGTTGCGGATGCCAAATTTGACCTGTGTAGATGAGATAACCATCTTTCTCAATGGCTTGACTTAAGCCTGATAAGGACTGTCTAAGTAAATCATTATCACTAAATAATTCGTATAAACCTGATACCACAGCTAAAGTCGGTTTAGGTTCAACACTGGCTAAAGAAGTGGCATCAAAGGCGTCCGCTTCTACAAACTTGGCAATCTGGCTTAAACCTCTTTGCTCAATCATTGCTTGACCCGCTTGTACATTGATCGAGCTATAGTCTCTAAGCAGGATGGATTCAGGCTGCTCAGGCAGTTTTTGTACAGCATCTAAAATATAACGGCCATGACCTGCTGCAATATCCATAATCCGTACTGCGTGTTGTGCATCATTTAACTTAGAAGCATATTTCGTTAATAGCGCTTCAATATTTTGTTTTCTAACGCGAATACCACGCCAACCAATCGCATTTAAATATTGTCGATCGATGATTTTACCGAGAGCATTTTGGCTTTCTGATTGATCTCTGTAGACAAAATCTAAGGTGCTGCCAGAGTCGTATCCTGTATCTTCACCAATTTTTAAACCTTTAGAAAAGAGACTACCAATTTTAAGATTTTGTTTGGTTAAGCTCCAAAATGCATGTTTTAAAGAGTGTTTTGGAAGCGTTGAACTTAAGGTTTCTGCTACAGCACAGCTCGGGCCAATTTTATCGGCATCTAAAAGTTTAAGTGCGGAATAGGGTTGTTTAAAACATTGTTGAATAAAGCGATGGATTTTATCTGTGGCGATTTTGCGATGTTTTTCACCCAAGGTATCATGATAAAAACCATCTAAGATGTGAAATTCCTTCATTGGATGAGGGAGTTTTTGATAAAACGCCAATTGCGGTTTTTGATGCACCACGTAGTCAGATCCCGAACATAAAACCTGTGTAGGAACAAAAATATTTTGTGCATCTTTAACGATTCGATCTGACGCTGCATATAGACCCAGCAGCATCCGGACTGATATGGCCCGAGCGATCTGCGGGTCTGTGTCATAACTTTGCGCACGTGCAGTATCGTGCGTCAACATTTTGGCTTTGACATAACTATTGATAAAAAAGTTGCCGGCGAATTTGTTGAGGAGTGTTAAGCCGGGTTTTGCAAAAGGCACATACAGTTTGATGTCAAATGCAGGCGAGGCAAGGCATAAAGCACGAATTTTAGGGGCATAATCATGCACCCATGTCGCGGCTAAAACAGCGCCAACGCTTTGAGCTACAATTGCTATATTTTCTGATCGAATTTGGTAATTTTGTTCTATATGCTGAACAAAATATTGAATGTCTTGAACGCATGCAGAAAAGCTCGGTGCATCTCCTCGTTCACCAGGAGTATTACCGTGACCTCGCGCATCCCAAGCGAAAAAATCAAAATCAGGCAAATTCAATTCATTGACCAAATGCGCCATTCGTCCCGAATGTTCATGGCCACGATGAAATAAGATCACCGCTTTTTTCTTACGGTTGCTTTTTAAACTGCTATTTTCCCAATGTTGATAAAACAAGGATGTTCCATCATGGCTCGTAAAGGTATGCTGAGTATTGTTATACATTGTGTTGTTCTCAAAATAATGAATCGACTGACGATCTAAACTGAAATTTATTGTGGGTTGATAATGCTATTTTTAATGCGGTTATAAATCGTAATAAATAATAAAAAGATGGTAATAATCAAAATACTATTGCAGATAAGAGACAATGTATTTAAGCCAACATTCAATATAGAAGAGGTCACGATGATGACGCAGATGATGCTAAATACAAAAGCGCGGTCACTTTTTCCCATTGGACCATCGTAACGACGTTCTTGCCCCACTAATGGCGCCATCACACCGGTATATTCGGCAAGTATGGCGAGAAAACAGGTTAAAATAAGTAATTCAGCTTGAATAAAAGCAAAACAAATTAAACTAAAATAGAGTGCTGAGTCGGAAATCACATCACATAATTCATTATAAAAAGCACCGAGTTTGGATTGTTGGTTGAACTCACGTGCCAGCATGCCATCTATGGCATTGAAGCCCATTCGAATAAGCATCCACACGGGGAAAATCAACAGTAAAATGCCAATACCGTTGTGAGAAAAATAGATATAAATAAAAAATGCCACAGCTAGCGAAATGAACATTGCCAGTAGTGTTACTTGATTTGCTGTAATACCAAGATGATGAAGTGATTTAACCAAAGGTCGAAGCAGGTTTTGAAATGCAGGCTTAAGCTGGTAGATCGAAGGCATATTATTGTTATAGCGGTATGATTTGCATGAATTTTATACGATTGATGCTTAACTTAACAAGAATTTGAATGTTAAAGATTGTCACAGGCCTCAAGATTCGCCTGTATAACGCATTAAGTTTTCTTGTGTAGTACTTGCGACTAATTTTCCATCTTGCCACATTTGTCCATGACTAAGCCCACGTGATTGGGAGGTTCGGGTGGTATTCATGTCATAGAAAACCCAATCATCCACCCGAAAGGCATGATGATAATACATCGAATGATCAAGACTAGTTGCGATGAGTTCAGGAGACAGATAATTTAAACCATGTGTTTTGAGCGCCGCAGAATATAAATTATAGTCTGAATAGTATGCTGCAATGGCCTGATGTATATGAAGTTGGTCAAATTGTGCATCCAAGGCATCATGGAGTTTTAAATATTCTGCATATTGATTTTGATTTAAGACAGAAGTTTGACCGGACGGTGGCAAATCTGTCAGCACGTATTCAATTGGTTTAGATATAAGCTGAAAAGGCTGTAAAAATGTGGATAGATATTCAGGTGAAATAGATGATTGGATTTGCGATTTATAGAATTGCTCTTCTTTGAGCATACTTGGTGGAAACTGTGGGATCAGATCTGGTTCAGGTATTTGATACTCCATACCCATTTCGTTATTCATATAGGACAACATCACCATATATATTGGTTTGCCATACTGTATGGCGGTCACTTGTCGAGTGGAAAAACTATGGCTATCACGTAAATTTTCGACTTTAAATAATACGGGATGATTTGCAAGGCCCGCAGAAATAAAGTTGGCATGTAAAGAGTGGAGTGGGAGTGTGCAGGTAAAGGATGCACTGACTATGCTCTGAGCAAGTAATTGCCCACCAAAAATATGGTCACCAAACAGAGGTTTGCTCTGTGCCAAAAAGTAGCCCTGATCTTTGGGCACTACAGATAATAATTGGATGAGGTCTTGAGTCAGCGTTGTCATATTTTTTTGAAATTTTTGCTTTATTTAAATGTATTCAACTCAAACTTATTGCACAAGTCATGTTCATGAAAAATATAAAAGTGTTCGCCGGTCTTTCTAGAATAGGCTTATAATCGAGTTTTCCTAGTTGTCCGAATGGAATGACGAAAAAGCAATGACACCTGCATGTAAACTCTTAAAATCTAATAAAATCGACTTTACAATTCATGAATATGACCATGACCCAGAAGCAAAAAGTTTTGGTTTGGAAGCTGCGGAAAAACTTGGTTTAACCGTCGAAGAAGTCTTTAAAACCTTGATGGTTACGGACGATAAAAATTACTTTGTTGCCGTATTGCCAGTTGAATATCAGCTAAATTTGAAAAAAGTAGCCACAGCATTTGGCTGTAAAAAACTCAAAATGGCTGACCCAAAAGATGCAGAGCGTTTAACCGGATATTTGGTAGGTGGTATTAGTCCAGTTGGACAGAAAAAACGCTTAAAAACTGTGATCGATGCTTCTGCACAGAACTTAGCTAAAATCTATGTGAGTGGTGGTAAGCGTGGTTTGGATATTGGTTTAAAACCCGAAGATTTAGCAAAAGTTTTGGGCGCAAACTTTGCTGATGTGATTGATGATTAAATGTGGTTTTTGACTACTTAAATTTAAGTGAATTTAGAGGGAATACCTTCCACTTCAAAATCTATAAAATAACAAAAGCCGCATTGAGCGGCTTTGTGGTTCGATGACGCATCAAGTGTACGGAAGAGATGCTTAGGAATATAATCACAACTCATCTTCTCTTTTAAGCGAAAATTAAGTTATCTCGGAACAGCCGAAAAATTTTGGTTGATGATAATTACAACTTTTACTATTAGATTTTCAGCTGCTGTTTGGGGTGTTGATTAAATGTTCGATACTTAATTTTCTGCATAATATTTCAGGTACAAGTTTATTAATTATGCATAAAATCACGAGAGATAACTTTATTTTAATTCAACATAACTTTCAGTGTTTACAAGCTTTATTAAGTAGTTTTGTTTTGTATTTAAATTGAGCCCATTCGCATCTTTTAAATTTGATGTATGCAGGGCAATTAGACATTTTTGCGTGCCACAATGGATAACTTTAGCTTTAGCTGGATATGTAATAGTTAGTTTTTTAGCTTCGAGCCAATCAGTAATGAGGGTATCGTCAATGATAATTTGATTATGTTTTGTGCTACTAAATTCATTTTCAGCTGCTTTACGGGCATCTTTACCAATACTAATAACATAAAAAGTAAATGTGAAAAATAAAATATAAAAACCAACTAAATATGCATAGTAAATTCCACCACTTTGAACAATTTTATCAATTTTTTCACTGTGTTCTATGACTTCAAAATTATGAAATTTCTCTGATGAATCAATGGCGTCTTTAGCTGCAGGTTTTATGAGGTTGAGCGTAAATTGTCCAAGAGAAATCCAAAATAAGCCTACAACTGATAAAGGTTTTTGTATTTTGCTATTAATGGCATAGATAAAAATAGTTAGTAAAATTTGCCACAATTTTACTAAGATCCTTTTAGGGTGTGTTGACATTTACAGCCGATAAATTGAGCTAAAGAGGCAACCATATAAATATACAAGCTAAAGCAACAGCGCTTTGATAGTTACGTTTTAGCTTATCGTATCTTGTGGCAATTCCTCTA
>NZ_VOZH01000043.1:0-20761 GCF_013419875.1 Acinetobacter sp. YH12049
GTTCCACTTTAGATATTTGTTTAAGATGAGATGTAACTCATTGAAATGTGTCATCATATTCGTCGTCAGAAAACAAGTATTATGCCATTATTTCAATGAGTTATCTTTTTTTGTCGTGTACAAAGCTATTTTGGTATGAATTACGCATCACGCTTTCAACAGATTATTGCGTGACTTTTTGATAAAACTCATCGATTGTATTGACCATTTGATCGAGTCCCGGCTGTTCCAAAGGATAATGTCCTGCGTTTTTCAACAGCACGACATCGACTGGAACTTGGTGAATCCGTGCTAAAAATGGCTGACTTAAAGCCAAAGGCGTCCAACGGTCTTGTTCAGGCTGCGTTAGTAGAATTGGGCAGACATCAAACTGCTCCGGTGGCGTGTCATTTTTATAATATAAATACGAATCTAGAAATTTAACCGATACACTATTCCCAGCTGACGTTTTATCTTTTAAAAAGACCTGCAATGCTGCGTCATTATTCACCAAACGATGCATTTTACTTACCCAACGCATCGGCATTGGCAATGCTGATAATGGTGTATGTGCCGTCACATGAGCCATTGGACTGCCCACGCGGCTCATAAATTTATTTAAAGAGACTTGATCACGCACGGTTTTATTTGAAGTATCTAGAAAGGTCATACCGACGATACCTTTCACCTGTTTATTTTTTGCCGCCACGTGATAGGTCAACATACCACCAGCACTGAGCCCATACAAAACGATAGGACGATGATCTTTTTGTAGCTCAGCTTCAATGAGGTCATTGCCTGCTTGAACCCAATCATCATAAAGAGTTTTAGAGCCTTTTTTGACTTGAGTTAGGCCATAACCGGGCATATCAATAGCGATAGTTTCATAGCCACTCTGTGCCAAAGGCTGACCCAAAATCATCGACATTTGTCGACCATTTGTTCCCACACCATGAAACAGAATCACCTTCACTTTTGCCTGTGGATTTCGATAGGTATCTAAGTGAACAGTATGACCCTGCCAATTCCACCACTCTTCTTTAGGGCGCTGCGTTTCATCTAAATAGTATTCTTTGGGGAGATAGGGCTGAATGTCCTGCCAACTGTTTTGATCTGCATAACTTGCTAATGGTTGTGTAGCAGGTAGCTGATCATCTGCAAATGCCATGATTGAAAGTAACGATGCAATGCCACTCATCAACCACTTAAATAAGGCACTCAAAATTTCTGATAAGGTGTCTGATTTTGGAGAAGTCATTTTTAGACAAAATATTTTATGTGTAAATGCTGATGCTAATCAGCGGCAGAAACCGATGCCATGTGTATGTGGGACAGTACTATGTCACTTTATCCAATTATCGTTTTCTCTGCAAAGTGCTTCAGAATATATTTGAAGCAGGACTTACATGCTCCTGCAATAATCGACCTTTAAAATCTTTTAACTTTCATAATTTTATCCTTTAGAAATTCATAACCTTACTTTTGATTTTAAATATTGGTAACGTATGAGCCAGTCCAAACCACAACGAAACCTTGTCATCTTTCTCACCTTTTTAAGATTAGGGTGTATTGCATTTGGTGGACCTACGGCACATTTGGTGTTGTTTTTTCAATATTTTGTGAAACAAGAAAAATGGATAACAGAGCATGAATATGCTCATTTGCTTGCCTTGGCTCAAGTCCTTCCAGGCCCAACAAGTAGCCAGCTCGGCATGGCGATTGGATTTCAACTCAACCGCTATCAAGGTGCTTGTTTTGCATGGTTAGGATTTACTTTACCATCCGCCCTGCTGATGTGTGCCGCGGCGATTTTAAGCTTAAAACTTAGCGATCAACTCTCAACACAGTTCTTTCATGTTATTCAGTTGATTGTCCTTGCTGTGGTTACATGGGCATTTTGGCAAATGATGCGAAGCTTCTGTAAAACAAAATTTCAGTATCTAGTCATGCTTTTAGCTGCATTTTTTATTTATTTCTTTCAATTTTCTCTAAATCAAGTTTTGGTGATTTTATGCGCTGCAATTATCGGTTTAGTTTTATCGTCAAATCAATTACGCAGCCAAAAGCCAAATATCGCCGAAACAGTTCCACCCAAACATGACAGTTTTAGCCAAAATGCACATGAAAATACTCGCACCTCTTGGCTATGGCTTCTCGCCTTTATCAGCCCTTTTTTCGTTCTGCCATTCTTCGATATACAACATAGCAATATATTGGCTTTCAGCTTAGAAAGCTTCTACCGCACAGCATCCCTCGTCTTTGGTGGTGGACATATTATTTTGCCATTTTTACATCAGGACTTTGTCTCTACAGGACTGATCAGTAATGAAAATTTTGACTTAGGCTATGCCCTTGCACAACTCATGCCGGGGCCCTTGTTTAGTTTCGCCACCTATCTCGGCACACTTTTACCCATGACCGATGTGCCAATATTGAATGCCTCACTCGCGACATTGGCGATTTACTCCCCATCGTTTTTATTATTGTTTGGCTTATTACCGTTTTGGAATAAGTTGATGAAATGCCCGATGCTTTTTGGCACCTTAAAAATGATCAATGCGGCTGTCGTCGGTCTATTACTATGTCTACTATTTCAAATGAGCCAGAAATACATCATTCAATGGACAGACTGTATATTTGTTGCCGTCATTATTGCTTTACTTCGCAGCAAACTGCCAATTTGGTTCAGCTTAATAAGTAGTTTTATCGGCTATTATGCTTTTTTATCTTTTCTGCCTTTTTAAGCTAAAACAAAAAACTAGAGCTAAATGAATAATCTAATCCTCATCGATTAAGCTTGCACCCTTGACCACGGTCTTCCCCTCGACCTGATCTAGTTGATAATGCTGCACATCACTATACTGTTTGATCATTTCAACCAGCTCATTGGAATGTGTGGTCAACCAAAGCTGTGTATAGCGACTTGCTTCAGCAATCAGCAGCGCCAAGGCAGGTAATAAATCGGGATGTAAGCTATTTTCTGGCTCATTCAGTGCCATAAAATTTGGGGGTCTTGGACTCAATAAAGCCACAGCTAAACACAAAAACCGTAAAGTCCCATCTGAAAATTCGGCACTTTCCAAAGGTCTTAAGATCCCTTGCTTTTGCATCATCATTTGAAAGCGCCCACCCATTTCCTGCACATAAAATTGGGTCTGCGGAAAGGCTTTTTCTAGTACTTCAAACAAGGTTTCACTGTTGCCACGCTCACGTAAAGTTTCAAAAGCCGCAGCTAAATTTGTACCATCATGCGCTAAAACTGGCGAACGAATGCCCACCTGTGGGACACGAATCGGTGAATTTCCACTGACTGAAAACTCATGATAAAAGCGCCAGTTTTTCATGGTCTCACGCACTTGTGAAACTTCGGGGTATAAATGTGGATCGGACAATTGTCCAAACACCGACTCTTCTGGTGTTAAAGACATCGGATAAGCAATCCGTTCTTCATCAACATTTTTCAGAAATGCCGCTTGGTTGGTTCTCTCTAGCAACTCGCTCATTTTTCGACGTTGATAGCCACTCAACCAAATCCCTTCAACTTTGACCAAAGGATCGAGTGCAAATAACGTAATGAGTGGTTCGGGAAAACCAATTTCAAGTTGATATTCATAATGCTCCATCTCCACAGCAAGCTTCATGCGCTTAGGATCTTTCGATCGATCACCCGCACGGTGACCACCTGCCCACATGATTTTTTGAATCCCGCCTTCATTTGCAATTGCTTGGGATAATTGGCCATTTGCAGCTTCATGCAAGAGACGTACAGCTTTATATAGATTGGACTTACCACAACCATTCGGACCACTGACAATATTCAGACGCGACAAGGTCAAATTCATATGATGAATAGATCGAAAACCTTGAATGGTCACTGAACGGATCGTCATGGGCTACCTAAAATGAGTTGAAAATGTTGATGATTATAAGTGGATTGAATGTATATTTTGCATACACTTTATCCTAACTATAAAAAAACCCGCAAGCCGAAACTTACGGGTCTTTCATTGTACATTCTAAGTTCAATTTAACCTTAGAATAAACGGTTCATACCATTCAATGTTGCAACACGGTACGCTTCCGCCATAGTCGGATAGTTAAATGTGGTTTCTACGAAATATTTAATCGTATTGTTCGGGCTGTTCATCACGGCCTGACCAATGTGAATAATTTCCGCAGCATTATTACCGAAGCAATGAACACCTAAAATTTCTAAAGTATCACGATGGAACAAGATTTTAAGCTCGCCCACGGTGTCACCTGTAATTTGCGCACGTGCCAAATGACGGAAAGATGCCTGACCCACTTCATACGGAATTTTTTCTTCCGTTAACTGTTGTTCAGTTTTACCAATCGAAGAAATTTCAGGAATTGTATAAATACCTGTAGGAATATCCGTTACAGGTGCAATTCCTTCTTCACCGCTCATGTTAGAACCAGCACAACGACCTTGGTCATATGCAGCAGATGCAAGTGAAGGCCAACCGATTACATCGCCCGCAGCAAAGATATTCTCTACTTCAGTTTGATATTGATCATTCACGGTTAATTGACCACGGCTGTTTGGTTTGATGCCTACATTTTCTAGGCCTAAACCATCTGTGTTACCAGAACGGCCGTTACACCACAAAATCGCATCGGCTTTAATTTTCTTACCACTTTGCAAGTGAAGAACCACGTGATCATCATGTGTTTCAAGATGATCAATCTGCTCGTTGTGGCGAATCAGTACACCCTGCTCACGTAAACGATATGACAATGCATCTGAGATTTCATCGTCTAAATAGCTGAGTAATTTGTGCTGTGTATTGATCAAGTCTACTTTATGGTCTAAACCAATAAAGATAGACGCATATTCACAACCAATCACACCAGCACCATAAATGATGATTTTTTGGATTGAATAATCCAGATCCAAAATTTTGTCTGAATCAAATACGCGAGGATGATTAAAGTCTAAAGCAGCTGGACGGTAAGGACGTGAACCTGTTGCAATCACTAATTGCTGGAATACTAAAGTTTCCGTCATACCTTCATTGCTAAAAATCAAAACAGTGTTTTGATCTTGGATATACGCACGGCCGTGGAAAATATCAATTTTATTACGGTCATAAAAACGTGAATGCGTTTCAACTTGTTGTTGAATCACTTTATGCGCATTACGTAACACCTGTTTCATCGTGAACTGTTTCCATTCACCGACTTTTTGGAACATAGGGTCACGTTGGTAACGTAAAATGCTTGAAACGGTCTGACGTAATGCTTTACTTGGAATTGTTCCTACATGGGTACAGTTACCACCAAGCTGTTCACGCATATCTACAATAGCAACTCGCTTACCTGATTTAGCAAGTTTCATTGCAGCGCCTTCACCCGCAGGGCCAGAACCCAGAACTACCGCATCGTATTTCACGAAAGTTCCACTAACGACCTCTTTCTTACGTGGCATTCAACGCTCCTTTACAAATATTCTTTAATCTAGGCTGTATTATGACGTATATCCTAACTTTTTTGGATATTTAGCTCACATATATTATGTGATAACCACATTTATTATATGAATATCGTTTTCCCCCTATTTAAGCTCAAGTCCGCTATAATGATCGAGCTAATTTTTTGAATATCTCCTTGTCAAAAACAGTGGAAAAGTTGAATATGTCTGAGAACCGTAAACCTGTACAGGGTGTAAAACTTCGTGGCGCAGAAAAAGTCGCTCGCATACCTGTGAAGGTCGTGCCAACGGTTGAAACGCCTCGTAAGCCTGACTGGATTCGGGTCAAAATGGCTGCCCCTGATGAAGTTCAACGTATTAAAACAACTTTACGCGCACAAAAATTACATACCGTGTGTGAAGAAGCGGCTTGCCCGAACTTACCTGAATGTTTCGGTGGCGGTACTGCAACCTTTATGATTATGGGCGATATCTGTACTCGTCGTTGCCCATTCTGCGACGTTGCGCATGGTCGTCCCAATGCTCTTGACCCAGATGAACCACGTCACATGGCAGAAACCATTGCCAATCTTGGTTTGAAATATGCCGTAATTACGTCGGTCGACCGTGATGACCTAGTTGATGGCGGCGCACAGCACTTTGTTGACTGTATTAAAGAAGCTCGTGACTTGAGTCCAAAAACACTTTTGGAAATTCTAGTTCCTGACTTCCGTGGTCGTATGGATGTTGCCCTTCGTATTATGACGGAGTGTCCACCTGATGTCTTTAACCACAACATTGAAACCGTGCCACGTTTGTATAAAGCAATGCGTCCGGGTTCTGACTACCAACACTCTTTAAACTTATTAAAAATGTTTAAAGAATACTGCCCAGATGTTCCAACAAAATGTGGTTTGATGGTCGGTATTGGTGAAACTGAAGAAGAAGTGATCGCGTTATTAGACGACTTAAAAGCACACGATGTTGACTATGTCACCATTGGTCAGTACTTACAGCCCTCTAAAGAACATGCACCGATCGATCGTTTCGTTACACCTGAAGAGTTTGATCGTTACACAGCACATGGTCAAAAGCTTGGTTTCAAAAACATTTGGGCTGCACCAATGGTTCGTTCAAGCTACTTTGCTGACCGTCAATACTATGGTGAGCCAGTACCTGCGGTACGTCGTAAAACTGATCCTGCAAAGAAAATTGCAGTTCAAACGATTGAAGCTTAATCACGCAAAGATTTAAAACATCGCAAATTAAAGCCCTCATTGATTGAGGGCTTTTTTTGTGGCTTTCACACACTCAGCCCAATTCGTTTCCCAATATAAGATCTTTCGAAAATAGTGCGTTCCTTAAACGTTATCCAATATATCGAATCATCCAAGTTTACGTAATGTGACATTTTTTTGCCCGATAGGGATTGTATTGTGATTATTTATTAATCAATCTATTGATAACACTTTATTTGCGCTTTCATTATATTCGCGCAATTGTCCAATCACACTCACCAGCCGAGTGATGCCATTTTGACAGTCTCATGCACTTTAAAATCAGAAAGACAAAAGATGAGATCATTTTTAAACGCATGTAGGCTGTTTTAAACGCATAACGCTCTGGCCCTTGTCACTGGAGCCATAACAAATGCTATTTATACTCAGTGCCGTACTCTTGATTTTTGCTCTTTGGGCCGTTTTTTTCTTTGAACTTTCACGTGCTGTAGGCGCAATAACACTGATATTTGTTTCAATTGCACTCGCCTTTTTAAGCCCATGGTCATTGATACTTGGCATCCCTCTTATTGCTTTAAGTTTAGTTATGTTGATTGACCCACTGAGGCTCAATCTGCTCACCAAACCTGCCTATAAAACCTTAGCAAATGCGATGCCGAGTATGAGTACTACGGAACGTGAAGCGTTGGATGCAGGAACAAGTTGGTGGGAAAAAGAGCTATTTATGGGCGCGCCTGATTGGAAAAAATTTGAGGCTTATCCCTATCCTCAGCTTAGTGCTGAAGAACAATCCTTCATTGATAATGAAGTCGAGCAACTTTGTGACATGCTCAACGAGTGGGATATTCACCATAAACATAAAGACCTCCCACCAGAAGCTTGGCAATTCATCAAAGATAATGGTTTCTTAGGATTGGTGATTCCAAAATCGTATGGAGGCCGTGAATTTAGCTCATTTGCACAAAGCCGTGTCATGAGCAAGATTGCATCCCGCTCACTGACTGCCGCAGTCAGTTGTATGGTGCCCAACTCGCTTGGACCCGGGGAATTGCTACTACACTATGGTACTGAAGCACAAAAAGATCGATATCTCCCAGGCCTTGCCAAAGGTGAAGAAATTCCATGTTTTGGTCTCACTAGCCCTGAAGCCGGCTCAGATGCAGGCGCTATTCCAGATACAGGTGTCGTCTGTTATGGCACTTTTGAGGGACAACAGGTGCTCGGCTTAAACATGAACTTCTCCAAACGCTGGATTACTCTTGCACCAATTGCCACCGTCATTGGTCTTGCATTTAAGTTATACGATCCAGATGGCTTATTGGGAGATAAAAATAAAACGGAATATGGTATCACCTGCGCGCTGCTACCGGCGAGTCATGACGGTGTCATTACAGGCCCTCGTCATAATCCAGGCTCACCATTTATGAATGGGACAGTTGAAGGTAAAGATGTCTTTATTCCCTTAGACTGGATCATTGGTGGGATTGAAAATGCAGGCAAAGGCTGGCGTATGCTAATGGAATGCTTAGCGGTTGGTCGTGGTATTTCACTCCCTGCATTGTCAACGGCAGCCGGTGAAATGGCATATCTAAATGTCGGTGCATTTGCCAAAGTTCGTCAGCAGTTTAAAATTTCCGTGGGTAATTTTGAAGGTGTACAAGAAGCTTCGAGTGATATCGCATCAGATGCTTATATGCTTGAAGCATTCCGCTATTTGGTGACTTGTGGTTTAAACCAAGGCGGCAAACCTGCTGTAATGACTGCAATGGCCAAATACTATGCCACTGAAACCATGCGGAAAGTGGTGAATCATGGCATGGACATCGTCGGTGGACGTGCCGTGCAAATGGGACCTCGTAATTTTTTAGCTTTGAATTATCAGGCCATTCCCGTATCAATTACCGTCGAAGGCGCCAATATTTTAAGTCGCTCTCTGATGATTTTTGGACAAGGCTCCATGCGTTGTCATCCATATTTATTTGAAGAGCTACAATTACTTCAAGCCGAAGATAAAAACACTGCACTCAATACATTCAATGAAATGCTCTTTAAGCACTTAGGCTATACCTTTAACCGAACTGCACGCGCCTTTGCTTATGCGTTCACAGGTGGCCCATCAGACTCACCTGCTTCAGCAGATGAATTTAGCCGCCCCTACTATAAAAAAATTAATCGATTCAGTGCTGATTTCGCGCTGACTGCAGATATGTGTCTTGGCCTTTTAGCCGGCGATATTAAACGCAAAGAAATGCTTTCGGGACGTTTGGCGGACATTCACTCTTATTTATTTATAGCGACAGCTATTCTTAAATATTATGAACAAGGTCAAAGAAGCGAAGCTGAACAATTACATGCTCAACTTGCATTAGATAAAGCTTTGTACAATGTTGAAGAAGCTTTCCATGGCTTATTTGATAACTTCCCAATGCGACTAGCGGCAAGTGTAGTAAAAATCATCTGCTTTCCGTTTGGACGAGTTGTTGCTAAACCGACAGACCGTTTAAAACGTGAAGTTGCCACTCAAATGATGCTAGATAATACTTTCCGCCAAGAACTGAAAAAGCACGTGTATTACAGCACTGCAGCAGATGAAGTTTCTGGTCGTATGGAAAATGCCTTTTTACAATTGTTGAAAATTGAACCGCTGTGGAACCAATTTAAAAAAGCTGAATCTAAAGGCCAATTTAAAGGTTTAACTTTTGAAGCACATATAGCCGATGCCATTGCACAAAAAGTCATTACTGCCTCCGAAGCTGAACAGCTCAGCACTTACAACATTCAACGCTATGACAGTATGCTCACAGATGTTTTCGATATGCAACTCATCCACGAACTTGAGCTATCCAATCCACATTTAACCGTTTCACCAGAAGTGAAAAAGCAACAACACACCGATGATGAACCAGAAGCCTTCCTGCGTTATTAATCAGCTTCTGCATCGCTTTTAAGCTTTATTTTTCTCAAAATAAAAGCCATTCCACTGTTAAACAATGGGATGGCTTTTTTATACGACCATCAGCCAATGGTATCGCAGAGTCAAAGGTATAGGCTGTACTGCAAAATTACATCACAGAGGGTTTGCTACATGTCACAACAAGATTATGAAAATGGCTTAAAAGTTCGTACTGAAGTTATGGGTGAAAGTTTCGTTAAACGTGCGCAAGACAATACCGTGCCATTTACTCAACCTTTGCAAGATTGGATTAATGAGCATGCATGGGGTTCAACTTGGCAGCGTGAAGGCGTTTTACCCCGTAAATATCGCTCACTGATTACCATTGCATTTTTAACTGCACAAAAAAGTCCAACAGAACTCAAGGGTCATGTCCGAGGTGCTTTAAATAATGGGGCGACTGTAGAAGAAATTCAGGAAGTATTACTTCATAGTTTGCCATATTGTGGTGCACCAGCGACTCAAGAAGCCTTTCGTGCGGCGCTTGAAGTCATTAACGACTATCAAAAATCTGAATAAGTCGCTACGTTATAAAACAGCTTTAGAAAACTGCGATTATCGTGGTTTTCTAAAGGGTTTCATCTTGTTTTTAACTTACGACCTTAAATATAGTGAATCCCGAATCAAATCCAGTACACATTAAAATTATAAAAGAATTCATTCACTTCAAATCGAACTTGATATCCCAATTCTGTAAGCTCAGCAGATAGACTTCGAATCTCTTCTAAAGCTAAATGCTTGGGTAAAACCGTAAATACGGCGGTATTTCCCTGTTTGGCATTTTCTTCAATCAGCAAAGCCAAACGTGCCTTATATAAGGCGATATCTAAATTGGCTTGACTGGATAAAACTTTGGCATGTTCAGCGGGTAAAAAGCTCATATTCTTATACGCTTATCTGATTATTATTGCTTATAAATTAAGCCAAATTCAGCAAAGCGTGCAATGCATTTTTGTAATTGATATTTCAATTTCAAAGCACATTGTTTGGCGCAAACGAAGCTCTTCAAAGCGATGTGCAAAAAAGGAACTCAAAAAAAATCCCTCATGAAGAGGGATTTTCTATGCTAGCGGGGTAATGGAATATATTGCGAGTCACTGTTTTGAGTTTGCAGTTTACGCTCTCCCACTTGTACCGGCAATGTCATCGCCTTTCCGTCTCGCTCAATGTCAATTTGCATAGTGCTCAATGGCGCTTGTTGTGCAACGTAGTTGATTAAATGCGAAGTCGAGGTAATCAGCTCATTATTCACTTTCATGATTTTATCACCACGTTTTAAACCTGCTTGTGCTGCAGGCCCATTACGAATGACATCTGCGACAATCACACCATTCACCCGTGGATCTAAAATATTTTCTTGTTTAATTGGAAGTAAACTAATACCTAACCAACCACGAACCACTCGCCCATCTTTTAAAATAGCGTTCAATACTTGTTGACATACTTTTGCAGGAATGGCAAAACCAATCCCCAAAGAGCCACCTGACTGCGAGAAGATCGCGGTATTTACACCAATTAAGTTCCCTGCAACATCAATTAAAGCACCACCAGAGTTGCCGGGGTTGATCGCAGCATCTGTTTGAATAAAGTCTTCGTAAGTGTTGATTCCCAAATCTGAACGACCTGTAGCTGAGATAATCCCTTGCGTAACCGTCTGACCCACGCCAAAAGGGTTACCAATCGCTAGGACGACATCACCGACTTCATTGCCACTTAGCTTAAATGGCAAAACCGGTAATTGACTCATTTCAATCTTAATCACAGCTAGGTCTGTATCTGGGTCTGTACCCACAACTTTCGCTTCAGCACGACGACCATCATGTAAAGCCACAACGATCTGATCGGCCTGTGCGATCACGTGGTTATTCGTCAAAATATAGCCATCTGGACGAACAATCACACCTGAACCTAAACTATTTTCGTTTTGATTGGTTTGATCTGGAAGTTGATTACCAAAAAACTCACGGTAAACAGGATCATTTAATAAAGGATGATCCAATTGTTTCACTTTTTGCGTAGTGAAAATATTGACAACCGCTGGAGCAGCAACTTTTACCGCAGCACTATACGAAACTACACCGCCTGTACGCGACGTATCAATGAGGGGCTCAACCTTTTCTGCAGGCATTTTAACCCCATCTGGGGCAATGGGTGCTTTAGGTTTTTGAACTTGTTGCCATGTAAAGAAACCGATGATCACAAGTATTAATAATACCCAAGGTAACCATGTAAAGGTCCGACGCACGTCTATATCCTCTAAATTTTATAATTCATTGATGGCTAAATAATTTATATCGTATTGTAATGTAATCTTTTCAACAAAATTAAAAATAAACACAGAGATTTGTGATTCTTTAGTTACAATTTAAACAATCGTAAATTTTGATGCATCTTTTTGAGATTTTGGACAGTATATGGCTCAGTTAAGTGAAATTATTCAATGGTGTGACAGCACACTCAAAGCACATGAATTTAAGGACTATGCTCCCAACGGCTTGCAAATTGAAGGCTCAGCAGAAGTGCATAAAATTTTATGTGCAGTTACCGCGTCACAAACAGCGATTGAAGCCGCAATCGCAGCAAAAGCTGATTTGCTATTGGTACACCATGGTTATTTTTGGAAAGGTGAAGCTTACCCAATCACTGGTATGCGCGGCAAACGCATCAAAAGCCTGATCAAAAACGATATTTCACTCGTTGGTTATCACTTACCTTTAGATAGTCACCCTACTTTAGGTAATAATGCAGCGATAGCTGATTTGCTCGAATTGGAAAATATTGAAGCTTTAGGTCCTACTGAACGCAATCCTATTGGCAATGTTGGCTATTTAAAACAAGCAATGACTCCAGCGGCGTTTAAAGACTTTGTTTCTGAAAAATTAGGATTTAATGTCATTCACCTACCGGCAGATAAACCCTCTATTCAAAAAATTGGTTTGTGTACGGGTGGCGCACAAGACTTTATTGGCAAAGCCGCTGCATTAGATTGTGATGCGTACATTTCAGGTGAAGTGAGTGAACGTACTTTTTACGAAGCTGAAGAATTAAATGTGCATTATTATGCCTGCGGACATCATGCAACTGAAAGATATGGTGTACAACGACTCGCAAAAGCTATTTCAGAACAGTTCAATATTGAGTATAGTTATTTCGAATTAAACAACCCGATTTAATTTAAATCGTCCTGGTCTTTGGCTCAGTCCTTATACGTATATTTTCAGGCTTTATTCTGTATTGTTATTTATAAGCAATGCGCATTTTACTGCAAGAATCTATTACAATAACGGCACTTAATGTCAAAACCCAGCAAAATGCAAGGAATTGAAAACATGACAACGATTACTTTACCAGCGTTACCTTACGGTTACGAAGATCTTGCTCCGCACATCAGTAAAGAAACTTTAGAATACCATCACGACAAACACCACAATACTTATGTTGTTAATCTTAACAACCTAATCGCTGGTACTGATCTTGAAGGCAAATCTTTAGAAGAAATCATCACTGCAGTTAAAGGCGATGCTTCTAAAGCAGGCGTATTCAACAATGCAGCTCAAGTTTGGAACCACACGTTCTACTGGAACTGTATGGCTAAAAACGGTGGTGGTAAAGCTACTGGCGCATTGGCTGCTAAAATTGACGAAGCTTTCGGTTCTTACGAAAAATTCGCTGAAGAATTTGCAAATGCTGCTGCAACTCAGTTCGGTTCAGGTTGGGCTTGGTTAGTTGCTGACGAAGTAAACGGCAACCTTTCTATCCTTAAAACTTCAAATGCTGACACTCCACTTGCTCACGGTAAAGTTGCAGTGTTGACTATCGACGTTTGGGAACATGCTTACTACATCGACTTCCGTAACGCTCGTCCTAAATACATCTCTACTTTCTTAGAAAGCCTAGTGAACTGGGACTATGCAAACGCTAAATATGCAGGTCAAGCTGCTGGCGTTGAAAAATAAGTTTTAAAACTTATTCAAAAGTCAAAAAAATCACCCTTTTAGGGTGATTTTTTATGCTTTAAATATCATACTGCCACAACAAACAATACTACACAAAAGAATGAATCAAGAGCCATTACTAATCATAAAAGCAAAATATACCAAAATATTAGTGATGTTTATCTTTATCACTATAATCCAGTATGTGAGTTACTCTTATGTTCAAGAATCTATTAAATATAGCTTTAATTCAGCACTAATATTGACTGGATTATCAATTATGGAATTCGTCTTAATTTTACTTATCATCAAAAATGGACTGCCACAAATTAGATTTTTCGAAAGTCATTGTATAATTCAACTTTATATAATGAAAATTCAGTTTAACTATGATCAACTAGAAAGCATATCCATTAACAACACAAAAAGTCACTACAAACTATTACCTGTCGGTAATGAATATTTATTAAGGATTGTATTCAAACACAATCAAAATCTTTTTAATCTACTCCAAAACACCATTAAACCTGTTATGTCTTTTTCTAAATTTCATTTAGATACCTTCGCAAACCATCAAATTTTAGAAATATATTTATTATTCCAAATTATAATTCCTTTAGATCAAGAGAAACGTATAACTACGCTTAAAAATTTAAATCTACAAAATTTGACGATAAAGCAAATCAGCAACCTAGATGATATAAAAAACTTCAAAAATAACCGCTATTTAAGAAAAAATTTCTAGACTTGAACAATAAAAAAACATTCAAATAGTCATTTCATCAAATCTGCTTGACCACTTTAAAATTCATCCCTAAAATGCGCATCAGATTCTCCAATAGCTCAGTCGGTAGAGCGACGGACTGTTAATCCGCAGGTCCCTGGTTCGAGCCCAGGTTGGAGAGCCATCTATTCTTCCATAGCTCAGTCGGTAGAGCGACGGACTGTTAATCCGCAGGTCCCTGGTTCGAGCCCAGGTGGAAGAGCCAGATTCTAAAAACCCACTCATTGCGAAGTGGGTTTTTTATTGCCTACTATTTAACAAAGCATACCTACTTTTTTTGTTTTTGCTTTCCTAAAAGTATCCGTATAAGTACTAACTTGTCTGATTCGGCTATTTTTAAAACACTTAATTTGATTTTTAAGTATTTTATTTAAATCAGGCTTGACCACCCTGCCATACATCTTTAGAATCCGTTTCAGATTCTCCAATAGCTCAGTCGGTAGAGCGACGGACTGTTAATCCGCAGGTCCCTGGTTCGAGCCCAGGTTGGAGAGCCAAATTCTAAAAGCCCACGCATTATGTCGTGGGCTTTTTTTATGCTCTGACTTTTGTTTTAAGATAAGTATAACTTGCTCTATGACCTAAGCTATTCACTTAGCTCTCCGACCACATTAGAAAGAATAGTCAGAGCTTAAGTTTTAAAAACGCTTTATATTAAAGGTGTTTATATTTAATACATTCAGCCTAAATTTCCTTATTTTTTGCAATTCTGACTTGACCTCACTGCATTTGCCCCATAGAATGCGTGCAGATTCTCCAATAGCTCAGTCGGTAGAGCGACGGACTGTTAATCCGCAGGTCCCTGGTTCGAGCCCAGGTTGGAGAGCCAAATTCTAAAAGCCCACGCATCATGACGTGGGCTTTTTTCATATATGTAGTTTATTCCGTGCCAGATCTCAGTCAGTTCATATTTTTTATTATTGGTTGCTTGGCAACTTTTGCCCTTGTCTGCTTAGTCTTTCCCAGACTGTTTAGAAGCAAACAAAAGTTTTTCCCACGTCGTGTAATCACTGCCTTTGAAAGTAAGATGTTTCATCGTTTAAATGAAGCATTTCCGAACTACCACATTTTAGCCCAAGTGGCTTTTAGTGCACTGATCACCAATCAAAATTACAAAATCAGAAATAGATTTAATCGAAAAGTCACTGATTTTGTCATACTTGACCAAACTTATGAGGTGCTTGTGATTATCGAACTGGATGACCCCAGTCATATAGGCAAAGAGCAAGAAGATGCTGAACGTGATGCAATGCTTGAAGAAGCTGGCTACCGTGTAATCCGCTATACCAGTATTCCAACAGTTCACACACTCAGGCATGATGTAAATAAATAGTTGTTAAATACGTAAAGTACAATCGAACATTGAGTGAATGCGCATTGCATTCACATCCATAACGTAAGCAGAATTTTATTGAGCATTTGACTCTTGAGCTGCCAGCACTTCTGATACTGCTTGGTCAGCCTCAGCAGCCAAAGCCTCATCTTGTGCTTCTTTTGCTTTAATACGCTCAATCATTTCAGCTTGTTGTTGCTTATATTTTTCTTGGTTTTTGGCATCACTATTGACTGCAAGAAAAGCCATACTGACCAAAAATATAGGAATCAATAGCCCAAGTGCCATCAAAATGATCATCTTTTTGGTATTGGGCTTTGGCTTAACTTCAGACATAACGATTCTTTCATTTACATAAATAATTCGACGCCCAATATAGCAAAAAACAAAATTCGCTCAAGCCTTCATATCATTCTTTACTCTAACCAACTATACCCCCTCATTTTCACGGATTGAATGATTAACAATCCAAAATTCAATAAAAAAAGGAGACATGCTCCTTTTTTATTATTTAAAAACTTAGCTTGAAGCCGCTACACCCTTACAATGTGGACTTTGGCTCGCATCTTTTTGCTCATTGGTTAAATCAATACCTGTACCTGCGGACATTTTAGCTTGAATAAATTCGACCGCTTGCGCATTTCTACAGATAATCGCCTGTGTATGACTTGCTTTTGGCACAATATCCAATAAATATCCATCCTCATATTTTGCCTGTGGGAAGTATTTCACCGCTTGCAATTTCATATTTTCAAATAAAGCTTGAGTCACAGGAGGTAATACAGCTTTATCTTCTTCACCTTGAATAATATAAACAGGGGCTTTAATTACTTTGGCAGCAGTTGCATTCGTCGCTGGCTGATTATCATTTAAAAATTTCTGAACAACGGGATCGGTATCGATTTTATTCAAATCAATTCCGTACTGTGAAACCATATGCGTTGGATCTTTTAAGAATTCAATCACAGCTGCTTTAAACTGTTCTTGCAAACCATTTGCGCCATTTGGATCGGCATAACTTAAACATGCACCATCATCCCCTGTACGTCCATAGGCTTTTTCTGCAATAACACCAGCATCTGCAGTAAAGATATTTTTTAAATCATAATTTGGCTCATAGGCTTTAATACCCGAACTGGTCAATGCAGCATATGCCAAAAGCTCAGCATAGCCATCTGCAAGTTGCCCCATTAACGCATCTGCTTGCTGTGCATTGATTATGTTATTTGCAAGCGCGTAACGAATTTGAAGCAATTGTTCATCTAAGATATTGACGCCCTTACTCACGCCGTTGTCATCCAGATTTAAAGCAGGATCAAGATAGATCTTAATAATCGTCCCCAAACTCGATGCAGGTGCGGCTGCCACTGCCCCTTTATAGTTTGCATCCGTATTTGCAAATTCCGCCGTCCCTAAGGATGCATGACCACCTTGCGATTGACCGATCGACATCCACTGACCATTAAGTTGATTACCATAATGTTCTTTTGCCGCTTTAACCGCAGTAAGTGCCGAATTTGCCGCACTCGATAAATTGAGGTATGGATGCACCCCCTTCGTACCTAAACCTTCATAGTCTGGTGCCACAATTACATAACCTGCCGCCATAAGCGTGTTAGCTAGAATTTTAAAACGTGGATGAATTAGATTTTTACTTGGCGCACATTCATCTCCCGCCCCGACTGTTCCATGCTCCCATACCACAACACGATACCCATCTTTAGGTTGTGTAGCTTTTGGAAATAATACTAAGGCTGTTGCTGTTGCTGCTTTCCCCTGCACATTGGTCATGTTATACGTCATGACTTTAATGGACGATGTATTGTCTACAGTATCTAAAGCATAATTTGCTTCAGAAACAAATGTTGATTTTTGATTCGAAGATGATGAGTCATTATCATCGTCATTACACGCGGTTAAAGACAGCATAGAAACTGCAACTGTCAAAGCTAATGCTATTTTTGAACGTTTCATAAAATATCCTTTTTAATCATTATTCTTTAAACATGAAACTACATGCCTTTTTATTAATGCATAAAAAAAAGCACCCGAATAGGATGCTTTAGTTCAATTTAAACAATTTCAGATCAATGACATTAAAGCGTCAGGGCCATGAAAATTCCAATAAAAATCATAAACCCTACCCAGCGGTTATGGCGAAACGCCCAAAAACATAACTGCGGATCACGGCCTCTGGTTTTAGTCCATTGGTAAATAAAATCGGCAGCCACAGCCAACATTGCAACTAAACCAAATGGCATCAAGAGATCTTCTAAATACAACGCAGAACCAATCAGTACAATGCTTAGCGCCTGTAATAAAGAAATGATTTCTATATCATATTTACCAAATAAAATCGCAGTTGATTTCACACCAATTTTCAAATCATATTCACGGTCAGTAATGGCATATTGTGTGTCATATGCAACGGTCCACGCCAAATTACCAAAGTACAATAACCAGCAAGTCAAATCAGGTGTTTGCCCCACAGCGGTATAAGCCATAGGAATCGACCATGAAAATGCCGCGCCTAAAAATACTTGTGGCAGATGCGTGTAGCGTTTCATAAAGGGATAAATGAACGCTAAAAACAATGCACCAAAGGACCAATAAAAAGTTTCTATCGGTAAAAAGAACAACATACATGCGCTAGCAAGCACCAAGATCAAGAACACATATATGGCTTCTTTAGCACTAATCACTCCAGTGGCTAAAGGACGATGTTTGGTTCTTTCCACAGCACCATCGACTTTACGGTCAGCAAAGTCATTAATCGCACAACCTGCTGCACGCATAAATATCGTGCCCAAAATCATGGGAATCAAAATACTGAATTGCGGTGTTCCTTGATTGGCAATCCACAGTGCCCACATGGTTGGCCAAAAAACCAGTTCCGTGCCAATTGGCTTATCGAAGCGACATAAATAGTAATAAGCTTCTAAACGCTGCTGCCAAGTAATCTGTTGCACCACGGCCATGACTGTCCTTCATCTGGTAATGTTATTTCTGCAAATATTGCTCAAAACTCGCTAAAAAAGTTTCCTGAACTATAAATTTACAACCATGCCAAGTATAACAGCTCTGACGTGTCCAACCATCGTCTAGCCACAGTACACGCCGCTCACACTTCGGATTGGTACGCTGAAATAAAAAATGTCCGATCGGTTTTTTACCAATATGCTGAAAAATCCGCGCACGTCCTTGTATGCTAAGGATTGGAAATATACTTTTTGCCTTGACCCACGGCTCAGCTTCACAGCCATATAAATAACTTTCACGTACCCAAGCTGTGTGCTGTATTGGCATTTGTAGCCACCGTGCATCTTGAAGCGTCATACGTTGAAATTGCTCAATACTCGGCTCAACTTTAAATACACCTTGGGCAAAATCTGTTAATTGTTGGGTTAATGAACCCGAAGCATACAACCATGTTCTTAATTCAGGAGACATTCTTTTATCCCGCATTTCGCATGCTTGACGCTGCATATTTCATTTCCCTTTAACCATTTGCTGAGTATAGCGAATCATTAGTGTAACCAACTCAACATCGTTTTTCATGACCAATAGCTTGTTTTCAGTAAAATGAGCAAAACCAAAACAGCTTAAGCACTTCATTACATATGCAATCAACACAAACCTCACTTACACAGTATGATGTCGTGGATAACAACTGAATTACACAAGCATAATGTTTCCATTTTACCCGCTACATGTTTTTATTTTTTTCGTTTTACTTTGTGCCAATATCACGGTTCAAGCAAAATCTATTGCCCTCAGTTTTGATGATGGATTAAATCCAGCGTTTAACGCACAAGCGGAACAAATCAATGCTCAAATTTTAAAGCATCTGCATGATCAACAAATCAAAACTATTGTCTTCCCTAGCCTGATTAAAATTGGCGATTATCAAGGTAAACAACTGATTCAAGCGTGGGGACAATCTGGCCATCTGATTGGCAATCATAGTGCACTGCACCAAAATCTGAATAAAGAAAATGTTACATTAAAAGATTATCTGCACAGCATTGAACATGCGGATACAGTGTTAAAAACGCTGCCGAATTACACACGTATCTATCGTTATCCATTTTTAAAAGAAGGTAATAGCGCTGAAAAACGTGATGCTGTCTATCAGTGGTTAGAGCAGTATCAATACCGCATTGGCGGTGTGAGTATTGATGCCAGTGACTGGTTTTATAACCGAAAATATCTCGACAATGCCAAACAGCAAGATCAGGACAAATTAGACCGACTAAAACAAGCTTATATTGCTCACCTGCTTCACCGAGCAGATTATTATGACCAACTTGCACAGCTCACCATAAATCGTTCGCCACAACATGTTTTACTTTTACATGTAAATGCCATTAATGCTGCATTTTTAAAGGATGTCATTACCGCATTTCAGCAACATGGCTGGACTTTTATTTCAGCAGCAAACGCCCTACAAGACCCCTTATATGCGCAGCGCAGTCAAAACATTCCTGCGGGTGAAAGTGTGATTTGGTCGATTGCCAAAACTCAAGGAATTACACAGCTGCGCTACCCCGCCGAAGATGCGCCTTATGAAGGCGACAATTTAAAACAGCATGGTTTGAAATGACGTTTGGCAAATTTCTAGATATTCAATAAAAAATGACCTGCAACGTTGTAGGTCATTTTTTCAGTTCAATATTATCGTGTTGAATTAAAAGTTATCTGTCTTGGCAATGGCTTCAAACTTGCCTTGCGGCGTTTTAATCAGCACCAGCCCTTCGGTCGTAATATAAAAACTTTCAGGGTAATCAAACTCCAATGCCAACTCTGGGTTTTTCAGTTCGACAAATTGAGCCTGCTTATAACCTTCAACTGTCCGTCCCACTTCCAAATAAGTCACTTCTGAAAAGTTGAGTTTAAATCCCTTTGCCTGATCCGATGGATCAATCCAAGGAAAAAAACCGGTATGTTTTTTACGTGGTTTTGCCATGTTTAGATATTCATTGTAAGCGTCCGCTGAACACACCTTATGAATTCATCCTATAAGCCTTAATTTAGTCCCCACTTAGAAACAAGTGGGGACTTAAATTTATGACTACAAATCATCAGACATCCATCGCATCTCTTGCGAA
>NZ_VOZH01000044.1:0-20547 GCF_013419875.1 Acinetobacter sp. YH12049
ATCGTTTGAAGGATAAAAAAAGAATTGGGATTCAGCCCCAGGTTGAAACTTAATACGAGATCAAAGGGGTCAATTTTACTTTGCCATTTGTAAGGTAAAAGGGGTCAATTTTAGAATGCCGTTGACACTAACAGAGATTAAGCAGGATCAGCTGTAAATCCACGCTCACTGAGAGTGGCAATGACTTGATCCTGACTCACCGTTGTGTTGATTTCAATAATACGGTTTTGTAAATCAATATCGAGTGAGGCATTCGAGTCGAGCTCTTTAATTGCGGTAGTAATGCCGCGTGCACAACCACCACAAGTCATATTAGCGATGTGAAATTTCATATGTTGCTCCTTTTTAACAAAACATTTGTTTAAAACATTAGAACAGTAACTCTAAACTTTCACCATACAACCAGCCTTTTTCTGAATCAGTTACTCGCTGTAACTTGGTCTGTTTACAACCTTACAGTTTTCTTCAGAGTATTCCAAAGAAGAGTGTTCTAATGACTACAGTAAATAACACTAAATATAAAAAAAATGGAAGAATAATTTACTAAGTTATTGTTTTTAAGTTGATCCTTGTTTTATATGGGGGTGATAATAACTTCTGATTACTAGTTTTTACCTTAAATATACCGATTGAAAGATTCATTTAAAGGCTATGAATACATGAGTTTTACAGTTTGGCTAGGTCAGCATAAGTACTTTTCACAAGATTTAAGATCGACCATGAACGTGATTAAGTTATAGGGGATTGATGAAATAGTTTTTATGAATTTCTGGCTTTCTGGGCTGATTTTATCAAATTCATGTCTATGCAAAATTGCGACATATTTCTCGTGCTGGTAGTTATCCAGAGTTTGGTCTGCATCTATCCATAGTGCAGACCTTTTTTTGGTGACAGTTTTTTCTTAGTGATTTTCGATCTGGATGTAGTGATTTCACGTTTGCAGAATATATCTTGGCGGTGATCCATCTAATATTCGTGATTATAAAGAGAGCTAATTCACAGGTTCTACAGATTATGTAGCGACTAACTATATCAAAGTCTATTTGCAGTTGATGGTTGGCGCTTAGTTTATATTTACGCTTAGGTTTCAGTTAAAAAATCAATATTCTGTTGAATCCGTGATTGAATCATCTGTAGGGTAGATTCTCGAATTTGATGGGGATACAGGCGCTGCGCAATTTGACTAAATTGAAGTGCAATTTCACGCATGGTCAAGATGATCTCATCGACTTCTAGAGTAGTCAGATTAGCTTCTGAAGTACCGAGTTTATGTATGTCATTTCGGGAAATATTGAGCGCTTCTCCCATAATGTCCATTTGATGATAACCACCTGGACCCTCGCAGAAGGTCACATCATAGGCTGGAGCCAATTTCCATTGACCATTTTTCTCCATGAGAAATGAAAAGTTCTTAGTATGGTCATCCCGATTATTGAAAAGCACATTAAACACAGCACGTTTAAAAGCATGCAATCTTTCTCGTACATCTTGCGTACACATCAAGGTTGCCCGGAGAAAATTGCGATAGTCTAGGCTACCTGGAACTTTATAGTCTGCTCCTGTATATGCAGCCAAACTCTGCATTGGAATCCGCATACCATTTTGACGATCGAATCGTTTAGAAGCAAAAGCCGTTAAACCATTGGGCAAATTAAAGAAATGGGTATCTGGAGTCTCAATTGCACAAAGTCGCAAACATTCTGCATAGACGGCTTCAATGGCGCAGACTTCAGGATGCTCTTGCTGAGCAGGAAACTTAATCAGCCAGGCTTCATGTTGATCAGAATCTTGAGTCGAAAACTCTAAATTGACAGGATCTCGGTAAACCAACGCTTTTGGTCTGGCACCTTGAGGGGAGCCACCCATGACCAATAAATGCTGTAGAAATTCACCACCTTCACCTTTGAGTACTTCTTGAACTTCCTGGGCCAGTTGTTGTAAAGGGATATTTTCTGAGGTTTGCATGTCAGCAACACAAGGTTCAAAGGAGAGGGCACCCATTGCGTGACTACTAATATAGGTCAGACGCTCCAAAGGTCCAATTCGTGCTGAATTTAAGCCAATTTTTTTGAAATATCGATCCATCAACATCATGCCCCAACCATCTGGTAAAGCGTCATAGACTGGACCTGGGAGTCCCATTTGATGAGTAGGAAAACCTTGTCTGAATGGTAGACCTTTTAAAGGCAGCAAGTAAGAAGAGAGCTCAACACCTTGCTGTATTGCTTCTGGACTATATTCAAAAGCAATGGTGGGTCTACCTGTCGTGGCTGTTGAACTAATCAGCGTTCCCCATAACCATGATTCGCCCCAACCGTTGTAATAAACATTAAGTCTATTGAGCATTATCCCTTCCTCTTAATACGGTGGCGCTTACTTTGACTCTCATAGCGAAGAATGTCATTCACACTGTTAAGCTGAGGTTTAAATAGTTCCTGAAGTTCGTTTAATCGACCCAAGACCATTGCAATACGGACTAAATTTTCAACAGATACATTTCGTCCCGCTTCAAGATTCGAAACTGTATTCACGCCGACACCAGCGCGTGCTGCTACCTCAGCTTGAGACATCTCCAGAAAGAGTCGTTGCTTACGTAAACGCTCACCTAAAAGAGTCACAACTTCTTCTGGTTTAGTGAAATATAAATCCATTAAATTGGGTCTTAAGAATGAATAATTTAATTAAATCACAAAATAATGGAATTAATCTATAGCTATAGTGTGGCTAAGGAGGGCTTTGTTGCACAGCACATCAGAAGGGTAGGTATAGTCCTTGGGTATCGGTTACAGAAAATCATCAGGATGTACTTTGACTGATTGTTGATACGGAGATTTCAGTATTTTCATTTTTCCTAATAGGTCACATTACTTAGAAAGGGTTCTTCGAAAATTAGTTCATACTTTAAAAATCCTATAAATATTGAGGATATTTTCTTAATGCTTTCAATATAGCATGCGGCTATATGTAACTCGAACGGGCTTAATCTGCCTTTCAGTATAAATTTTTTGGGCGTGAGAGGGGAGAGGTGTGAGGGCAAGCAATTTATATCGTGGATACTTCTAAATTACTTATGTAATAGAAGGTGGTAAACATGGATTTAGAGGTAATAACACTAAATATAAAAAAATTGGAAGAATAATTTATTAAATTATTGTTTTTATGTGGTTATTGGTGATGTTATGAATAATAATAACTTTTTTCTTGATGAATTTTACCTAAAAAAATTGATCAGATAATTTTCTTTAAATGTCATGCATACATAAATTTGACAGTTTGAAGGGATCGGTATGTGCATTTTTCACAAGGTTAAAGATCGACCATAAATGTGATAAACGGCAGAGGATCATTGAAAAATGAATGGATTTAAACACTACATGTATGCACGAAAAAAAGTATCGCTGCGGTTCTGCTGACAGGCTGTATTGAGCATTGAATGCAAATGATGTAGTAATTGTCTACAGGCTATAGGACCAGCATGAAGAAGAATGAAATGTAGTTGCCAATTTATAACCTTGGTTGAAAAGCATAGCATTGTTATTCGGAGAAGTGAGGTAAGCCATCCTTCTCTTATTCATTTAAAATGATTCTTACTCAACTGATCTCGACTCATGGGCTGGTTCCAATTAGACGGATAATAACTTCCATCCCCTATCTTTTTCTTACCACATTTCTTGCATTTAATCCCTTCTTTGGAGATTTGATTCAGCATCACTGTTGTCGGTTGAATCAAATCAATGACATAGTTCGTTGGTTCAGGAAAAGCAGAAGAGGCTGCTTTATTGCAAAAGAGAACATTCGGATCAAATGGATTGGATTGCACAAAAGCCATGATACAGCCACAGAGTAATTCACCTGCATGTAATCTGTAACATCCATTCAGGTCATCAGACGAAGATTAATCTGAAATTTAAGCACTAAACACCATAAATCTATGTATGGGCAGACTTTTTTGAGACATATGTTGATAAACATGCGGCAAGTTACATTGCTTAAAAGTCTATCTAAGTTAACGATCTATTCAATTCTGGATAAGTAATCTGAATATTACGATCCTAAATTACCCGAAGAGTATTAAGATTTCTAAGAATCGTGATTGTTGGTTTATTTGGGAAATTAATCAGTGGATTGAAGCAAAGATGATGGCTCATTAAGGATTGTGGGCTTCGACTACTTAAATTTTAGGTATTTTGAATAAAGCATATTTCAAAAATCTTAATTAATGGATTTAAATTACCATAAAAACCTTCAATATTGGCTTGAATCCATTGTTGTTGAGAGTCAATGCGAGACCAATCAATACCATAACCACAATGAGCAATCAGATGCTCAAAGAAAATCCGTTGTGTACGTCCATTACCTTCACGGAATGGGTGTATGACATTAAGCTCACAATACAAGTCGGCAAGTTGAGGAATCAGTTGTTGTGGTGCTAAGCCTTGAAAGTATTTTTTTTCTTGAAGCGGTTTGAGTAGTTTATTGGTTTCAATTTCAATACGGGAAAAATTACAAAAACGGGTGTCACCTTTGGAAATATCGATTTGTCTTAACTTTCCTGCCCAGTCGTATAAGTCGCCAAAGAGCTGCGCATGAATTGATTTTAAGTATTGTAAGTCGTAAGGTGGTTCAGCATATTCAATTAAGTTACTTGCCAATCCAGACAGTTCTAGTTCAGCTTGTTCTAAAATTTGTTCATCACGAATATTGAGTTTGTTCTTTAGGATATTTGTGCCAGGGTAACAATACAGGCTGTCACCCATTTCCCCATATTTATCCATACATGCACCTGACTAAGATTCGGGTTGCGAATACTTCTTATATTTTTGCAAGATTTCAGCTTTACTTTGTTGAGTTGTTTGAGCTGTCGTTGTAATGCCTTCAAGCTTTAGGCTGGCTTGATAGTTTTGCGAACGTGTCGCTTGAATATATTTTCTTTTCTGTTCAGTGGTTCTGAGCATTTCGAAACTCCATTGATGCTACACGTGAAGTAAGTATAGCAGAGAATCTTTTTGATCAATGCTGCATACACAGCATTTCTAAAATGTAATACAACGGTATTGTTTCATGTAATAACAGAAAACTAAAAAAAAGTGGAAGAATTCTTAAAATTTAGACCGTCATAGATAAGCAAACCGTATGTATTTGTTGAGAATTGTAATTTTGAGAAAATTTAGTTGATAAATTAAATGAAGTTTCATATACAAAGATATGCTCATTTTTTAAATCGATAAAAATGTTAAGATTTGACTATTTGGTAAAAAATATAGAAATTTTTATGGGGCAATTTATCATGCCCTTTTGCTTTGACCGAAAAAATGTTCAACTTGAGATAGTAAAAATTAACTCAGAACTACTGAAAATCAAAAAGATTAAACAGAGTCAGAAAGTAGTAGTACAAGCAAAGTTCAAAATAATCTATGTGAAAATTTGGCAAAAAATCTTGCTATTGATGCAAACGGAGCCAGGCTTACGTGTGCATTCTAATTATGTTGCAATCTTACAGTTGATACATAATCTTGATGATTTTATCGAAAAATCACAACAACACTTGTGCTTTGAAAGAAAAGCTCAGAAAGAACTGGATGCTAAATTTTTTGCAAGATTTTTTAAGCTAACAAAGAATTCAATAAAGGATCAACTTTTACCAAATCGTTCTGATCACAATGAATTTAAACAATGCAACGTGATAAAAATATTAAGCGAAAATGAATATGCCAAACATTGAAACACAAGAGCAATTCTTAGATTTAGCAGAAAAATATCAACAAGATTATTGTCTATTACGTGATGATATTGTAAATACACAATTTGTCGATCTATCAGATGATTTGTATAAAGATGTCTACGCTCTATACAAATTAGCACAACAAATTTATAGCTATATATCAGGCTCCAGACAGATCGGTAAGTATTCTTTTTTAGCTGCTGTGAGTTTTTTTGCATGTCCAGATTCTAGTAATACACAAGAGCTGTCATCGCAACGTTATTTGATTCTACAAGCGAGTTTTTTAACATATCGGCAGTATCAAGAATTTGCAAAAATTGATAAAGCTGAGAATAAGCAAAAACATGTTTGTGACCTATTACGCTATGTCTCACGATATGTGCTGGATTCTAATCATGCTGAATTATTTCATGAATGTAGTAAGCTGCTAAATTGTTATGTCACGTACGAACGTAATTTGAAAAAAGAGGATCGTAATCAACTTTTTAATATTAAAGATTTCGAACAAGTACAAGTCATAGAGTATTTATCGGCTCTATTAATAATTTTTAAAAGACTAGATGATCGTCGTGTAGTTCATCGTCAGCGTAAGTCAAAAAAAAGCAAAGTTTTGCAATGGCCGACGAAAAATGAACTCAAAAAATTTCGTGAAATTAAAACGGGTAAGCAAGTAGATATTGGACATAACGCAAAGATTAGTATTTATGATGCCGCTCTTCACAAAGATGAAGAGGGTGAAGTTGATCTATTAGATCCTGAAATGGAGTTTTATTCAGAAGATGAAAAGTCTAAAAATTTAAATTATATACTCAGCGATAATGCGACGCATCTAATGCGGCATCGCCAGCGCCGTCATGCTCCTTTTGTTACAAATCCACATTATTTGGCGCCAGATATACTGAAGCAAATTGTTTATGTGTTGAGAACCGAGTTATCCGGGCACTGGAGGGATGCTGCAATCGCTGCAGCATGTTTATTGTCACTTTTGACGGGATTATCACCCGTCGCACTGATGGATTTTAACGAGCTTATTCAAGATGGAATTTTGATCCAGAATGGTTCAAGTAGACGTCGCGAATATTTACTCAAATTAAATCTTAAAATTACAGAGCAGAAGATTAAGAGCTTAAATCATGTGCGGTGGAATGAAGTGATGACACATCAACTACATTTACCTTCTGCTTGGTTTGACTATATAGAACAAGCATCGAATCCACTAATTTCATCAACACACATTAATACGAAACTTAAGAATTGGCTTGATAATCGGTTTGTAGGTTCGATCACTGTAGAAAAACTGCAGGCTCAATTATATTTTCATATATATTATGAAACATATAATGAATATCTTGCTCATGTAATTGCTGGGCGGGATAGTCAGCATCACATGCCTGGTATCTATTATGGCGGGCTACCGAAAACTCAACTCAGTAGCACATATCTAGCCTTTTTAGAAAAAGCACTTACACCACATTCCACACATTTTACTGAAGACACGGCTGAACTAAAAATATTGCAACAACAATTCAAAGTGCAATCTGCATTATCTATAGGAAGGATAGGGAGCCAACTGGCACTTGAACCCAATTTTGTGAAAGAGCAATTCCATATTTTACATAGACATTGTCACGAAAACATCCAAGAAGATAAGCACATTATTAATCAACTTAATGCATATGCGTGTTGGATGTGGCATATCAGTTTGTTGAGTTTGGCAAGTCGGCCTAAAAAAAACCTGTTGGGGAATTTGGATGATTATTGTGTTGAGCTCAAGCTTTTATATGTGAATGATAAAAAAAATAGTAAAGCAAGAAAAGATGGTCGTTTTATCCCTTTATCTGATTTTTTCATAAAAACACTGCAAAATTACACTGCCTTTTTAGAACAAATTATTGAAGCGTACGGTTCATTTTTTAGACAAGTCTTTGCAAAGAAGAAGATAACTGTAAATGATCTTTTTGGTAAGGTCATTTTTAGTAAAGATATCTTGCCGATAACTGTCAAAGAATGGCAGAGCAGGAAAATTAAGTTAATCCCTTTATCGAGAAAATGGGTGAATTCATATATGCAAGGAGTCTTTCCAAAGAATATGTATTCGAATTGGTTACGTCATTTTGACATGAACTTTTTGATGCATGAGCAGCAAGAGGGTAAACCAGCATTAGCTTTTCACTTAATTCAGGCCCTGTATGGTCATGACCAACGTGACCGAGAGGCTTTTCATCCGCATTCTTCACTTATCCCGAATGTCTATGTACAGCAAGCCCGCCAGCAATTGCAAGATAATGTCAAATCTTTATCGATTAAACACTTAGAGCGAAAATAGTTGTATGCAAAAAATCAAAGAACTAATAAAACCACAACTAGATGATCTATTTGTTGATATTCATAAAATGGTGAAAAAGTCGCTAGATAGACAGCCTTCTCCACCTGAAGTATTGACGAAAGAAATGCAGCAAAAACTTGATCAGCAGATCGCTGAAAAATGGCATGACATTAAAGATAGTGTTGATTGTTTGAGTCAAAAGTTGAGCCGAGACGAACAATCAAAACTGATGCAATTTACTGAAGATGAATTTAATAAAAGAAGGAAGCAATTCAACCAGAATGTAGATAAAAAATCATACAGAATTAAGCTAAATCCACATACTAAACGGATCGTACTGCCTAGAAAAATTGAGAGTACAGAGTCACGGTTAGAACAGGGGCATCTACATATCCATGTACTTAAGGAATTAAGGCAGTATTGGCAAGATTCATTTGAATATTGGAATGAACCAAAGTACTTATGGGGAAATTTATGCTTAAGTTTTATATATATTTCAGGCTGTGCAGATGAACAGCATTTGATTGCTATTCAGAAGCAATTGCAGGAGGCCATTGAGCTTGGTACAGATCTGAATTGTTTTCGGTTATACCATTCGGACTACAAAAAAATCACTAATCCATTGTTACTACATTATCGTGTTGAAAACTCTCAATATGGCAACGATGTAGAACAGGGAAAGTTGTACCAATGGAAACATGTTTTTTTTAACCCATATGCGCAGTTCATTTTGCAATATTTAAAAAAGTTGAAAGCTGCTCAGAAAGAATTTTGTCTGCAACATTCAGTTGAAGATTGTATTTTAGAAAGCTTGAGTAAGATAGGCAGGAAAAAAAGTCTTGGGGATCTGCAATATCAAATTAAACGCCGTGGATTTCGTGCATTTAATGATGTGCAAATGGTACTCGAATTTAATCCAAACCTCAGCATAGATATATTTTTGAGTAATGTGCTTCAGCAAGAGATTAATACTGTTGCTTTAAGGCCATCCGAATTTAGATTGCTGTGGAATAATGATTACAATCAAGTCACAGAACCAGATAATCGCCCTATTCATTTTGAACAAGAGCAGTTACTTCCTGAAGTTCCGACTGTTCAAAGCAAATTACAAACGATTCCGTATGAGTTGATGTTGTTTGGTCAAAAGAAACGTAAAGGTCAAAAAGTTGAGCGTTTAGATAAAAAGAGGAATAAAGAAGAACGCACGCTACGTTTTTGGCAAGAAACTAGAAGGGTGTTAGAGGAGAAGATAGTTGATGCTAATACGGAGGAAAAGTCTTTAATTGATGCTCAACTACGCTTAATTCACTGGTTAATGCATTTAAAAAAACGAGGGCTTCAATTATCAACTATTGAAAGCTACTTAGGATCGTTTGGCAAAGAATTTATATTTGAGATTTGGCTCAATAAATTAGATTTAAAGCAACAATCCATAGATGACTATGAGGATTTATATCGGCAGCTATTGAAATACAGCAGTGAACGTGATGAAAAAGCAGTTCAACGAGATTCGGTGAAAGGAAAAACCTCTCGTAAGATGCACCAAAGCGCAGAATACCGTTTTGGTCGCCTAAAAGATTTTCATCAATTCTGTATAGAGAATTATGATGCTCCAGGGGTATTGGTGTTACAGAATTCAAGTTTTAAGCATTTACAAATTTGCAATGCACGGCTAGTGAGTCCTTTGCTATTTGGCAAATTATTGGAAAAACTAGAAAATTTAAGTCAAGAGCCAACGGCATCAGAGTGGGTCGATCATCTGAGTTGTTTAAAGCTGATGTATTTACTAAGTTATAGAACTGGACTTCGATTAAATGAAGTTCGTTGTCTTAAAATACAAGATATTATTTGCCCAGAGCTACTTTATAAAGAAAAAGAAAATACAGTTTTTAATAATATCACGCTTCATATCCAAGACAATTCATATCGCCGTCTGAAAACGCGAAGTGCGAATCGTCAAATACCATTGAAAATTGCATTGTCAGAACATGAGTTTTTAGTAGTACAACGTTACATACAACATCGTTATGAGCAATATTTGGTTAATCAGCAGGATGATCTACTTTTTAGTGTGAATCATCGTGTATTAACTGATCAATGTATCAGCAAAATTACAGTAGATTTGTTTAGTCAAATATTAGGTATGCATCATGGCTTTAGTTTTCATACATTACGCCACAGTGCTGCTAACTATCTAGCAATAACTTTGCTCGGTTCAAAAGAAATGATCAAGACCTACACAGATTGTCCTTGGGTAAAAGCAAAAAAGATGAGGGATTTATTGTTTGGTATGAAAGCACGTGCTCAAGAAGAGATTATTCAACATAAATGGCAGGTGCTCGCCTCTTGGATGGGGCATAGCAGTATTGAGCAAACGGCTTCAAATTACCTTCATGTTTTGGATTTATTAGCAGTCGATCGAATTTATAATTCGCCGTGTATCATTTCAAAAAAAGTATTAGAACAGTGTTTTAGTCCAGTGAAGTCAAGTACAGACTACATAAACCTAAATCGTTATACTCAGCAGCAGAAATGGTTTAATTCTTATCAGCAAACACAGCCAGTTACGATGGCTGGCCGACAAGAAAAGAAGTTTAGTATAGAGAAGAGTACTCTGACACCTTTTCAACGTTTGATAAGTTTTAGAGAAGGTCGATTAAGCGAAGATACCCAAGCTCAAGAATGGATGCAACGATGTCAATGGATGAGCACTAAATGGATGGATCGCCAAAAATTTAATTTAAAAACGAATTATGTTTATAGTAAGAATTTAGAAGAGAGTTGGTTTGATGAACTTTACGAAAAGGCTAAAAAACTGACTCGTCCAGATGAAATAATTCCTCTCCTTGATTTTCATTATAAAGATGATAGGCAGCAAGATGCACTGAAAGAAAAGAACATGGTTAAGGCGCTTAAAATATTATTATTATTTGGAAAACTGCGTAAGAATTTTCTACATTTTCAATGCCGAATGAAAGGTGATGAGCAACAAATTGTTAATTTTATTACTGGTATAGAGCCAATGTTAGGAGATCATCTGTATTTAGAAAAACAAAACTACCCAGTTAATTTGGATGCTCCTGAGCGAACCGTTAAATTTAGTTTTCAAAGAGTTGTCGGCTCTAACAAAAAAAATGTTACTCCGCTGGTTATATTTAATTTAATGTTAAAAATGATGCAAAAAGATGAACTCTGGATCAAATAGCCTAAGCATGTTAAAGGGGAATTGTTTAGAAATTTCCCTGTTTATAAGTAAACTGCCTTTATGAAAAGCACCATGCTGACTTGGATTAATAAGCGGAATGTAGTATCACAGTTTGATCGCTGGATTTACGAAAATGGTGTGAAGATTAGCGGTATGGTAAATCGATGAGCTAAAGTGTTGTAGTCCAAACTCGATCTGACAATTACCCATTTTTTAGTGTGCCCGTCAGGTTAAATTTGAACTGAATTTTTCTCAGCCCAAATTCATTTCCAATCAAGTTATGTTTCAAGTGGCGTGCGAACACTGCACAATTTAATTCACGGTGCCTAAGACAGGTATCAACTTCGGACCAGCCATTCTAGCTTTGCTAATGATTTCCACCAGCTCATCATAAGTCAGTTCAAACTTATCCTCACTATCAAATACATAGACCATATTCTTGCCTTCATGTTCAGGTGGAGTAGGTGGTACAAATCGTTTCGGGATAAGAATTTGTGCGAGTTGTTCGTCAGTTAATTTAAATAAGTGCATGTTTTTATCCTACTGTTCCTTAAAATGTATTCAAACATACTCAAGGACTAATTCGCACTCTGTTAATGTCTTGTTGCCAAGCGTGTAACTAGAGCCTGAGTCGGTCAGTTCCGACTTGTAGCGGTCAGTCCGTTCTTGCAATATACGCTTTACAGTTTTGTAAGGCGTATAACGACTTATCTCATTGTCGTTTAATCTTGCAAGCACGTTTCTCGCAGCATTCCAATCAGCTTGCACAACTTCCCCATTGAAACGGTGAAAACGATCTCCCTTACGTGTACCTATTAAAAGGCCATGCAAGAAAGAATCACTTTGCGAAGTATATGCAGAATTGACTAGATGCACCGTAGAACCTCTACGGTGAGATATAGAAGTTAGGGCATTAGCTAACAAACCTTTAGCCCATGTATTTAAGCGTCTATTGGTGTTTTTGCCATAGTTGCGTTTACTTTGAATTGGGGATGTTAAATCTTCCGCAACAATCACTTTGGCTTTATCAACCAACTTGTGAGTTGCTGTAAATATTAATGTTTTGAGCTTTGCTTTTTGAGTATCTTGTCGCTTATCTAGTTTTTTTCGACCTAGATTATTTAACTCAATTTTCTGTTTCTTGTGTGGTTTAGCTTTAGCAATCGCTCTGAGCTTGTTTCTGTGCTTGTACTTTTGATTTAAATAATCTGATTCACTTGAGATCAGCTTGCCTAGACCACTCCCATATACATCGCCATCAGAGTCCACAAAAGCTTCTGAGTACCCTTTATCAACACCTACGGTTTCCTGACCACAATCCTGTGTTTCAACTGCATCATAAGTTGAGTGAACTTCAACATTACCGTTTTTTAGAATGATTCTAAGTGTGCCTTGTGGCGCAAAATCAACAGTGGTGTTTAGTGGAATTTTAATGGTTTGTCGAGGGACTAGACTCGGCACTTTAAGCCAACATTGACCATTTAACTCAAAAGTTTTACACATATCCGCACGAACAATAATTTGATTATGTGTGTGATTAACACCATGCTTAAAGTGATTACGCATTTGACGATGGAGGAAATTATCAGTCATCCATTCATCTTTTTTAAGCAAGGTGTATAGTCTTTTTTGTTCATTATTACAGGAGGTGCGTTTTCGGATCGCCTGCTTTACTTTGTCTTTTGATGCTTCTCGATAGGCTTTAATATCACCTATGCAATCACGTAGCGTTTCTTTCCACGCATTTGCAGAAACACCAAAGTCACGACTTTCTTTCATCCACGCATCACGAATAGCTCTGTCACTGATATTCAAACCTGAAATAGCACCATATTTAGCCCACACCTCGCTACGAATACGACCAAGTAAAACAGCTTGTTTCTCAAGCTGTTTGTACTTTTGCACATTCAAGTTTTTACAATGGTGGATGCGTGTTAATTTCACAAAGTCATGCCTAGGTTAAGGGATTGGATAATCAATAGATATGGATGCTAATATACCAAGACACTCACCTAAAATACAAAAGATAATCATTTAAATCTCTAATAAATACCCACCTTGCCACTACTGAATCGACATAGACAAAATGAGAACTTATGCAAATATTTGTCTATATTTTTAGTTATAGTTAATTACTCTCGTAAAACAGCTGACGAAGTCCGAGATAGAATCATTGCGTCAAAACAAACGTGATGCTTATGCACTTATGATGAAAATGAATTAATTATTATTTAATTAAGTTAAAAGACTGCTATATAGCGGTCTTTTTTGTTTTTGAGCTCTACAAATTTTAATGAGTACATATAGTTACTTTTATAAAAATGATAATAAAGGGTAGAGGAGGTCATCTAAGAATTTAAAGCACAAGACTTATTTAACATTGATGACAGAAAAAGTGAGTTGTTGGGAACTTAAAGAAGAGGTGGTACTTATAATGGTTACTAAAATACAAATACTTAAAATATTAAATATATAAAACAATATATTACAAATATATATGATGCGTAGTGTACGCATCATACATAAAGCGTTCTATTTTGATATAATTGATCCAATCAACCCATTGTTAGGTTTCATTTAAATTCCATGAGTCTTACTGAAATTAAAGTTCGCCAAGCTCATTGTAAGGAAAAAACCAGTTTTTTATCCGATGAAGATGGGCTTAGCCTGAAGATTGAGCCGAGTGGAAGAAAATCTTGGTGCTATCGCTATACAGATCCACAAACTAAAAAACGTCGACGCATTCAGTTAGGTCGTTATCCTGATTTATCGCTGAAAAAGGCACGACAAGTCAGAGATGACTTTAAAGACAATGATTTCTGTTTTGAACAAGATACTGCCTCTAATGTCATCACCTTTGGTAAGGTCGGGGAGGAGTGGTTACAGTTCAAACTGAAAAATGCCTTCAACGATCTACCCCGCTGTGGTGTACTACAGTTAGCAGAAAGATGCTTACAGCAAGATATTTATCCAGACCTTCAGGATCTACCTTTTCAAAACATCAAGCGTTATGACCTGGTTTCAGTAATCAAAAAAATAGAGGGACGCCAAGTAAAAGAACCTGTCAAGAAAGCTTGTAGTTATTTGAACCAAATTTATGACTACGCTGTAGCGATGGGTTATTGTGAATTCAACATCGCGCATGGTTTAAATAAAATCGCCATTAACAGTAAAATCAAGAAAAATTATCCGTATTTGAAAGCGGAGGATATATCTGATTTTAAGTATAAATTACAAAAATTGGATGCCCATCCGATTATTAAAAAAGCACTGCTGTTCAAATTACATACTGGCGTGCGAGGGGCTGAATTGTTATTGGCTGAGCCTCATCATTTTGATTTAAATGAAAAAGTCTGGAAAATACCTGCCTTGCATATTAAACAGTTTCGACGAAAAGTCATATTAGGCCATGAGATTCCCGACTTCTTAGTTCCACTTTCAGATCAGGCTTTAGATATTTTAAAAGACGTCATGCAATGGTCATACGGTGAAAAGTACATTTTTGCTAGCCCACGGAAACATAATCAACCGATTCATTTTAATACATTAAATATGGCTATACGTAAGATGGGCTATGGAAAACATCAATTATCCTCTCATGGACTACGTTCCACTTTTAGTACCATTTTGAATGACTCAGGTTTGTTCCAGGATAACTGGATTGAGGCACAACTTTCACATATTGATAAGAACCGTACCCGTGCCAGCTATAATCACGCTGACTATTTAGCCCAGCGGACTGAAATGATGCAGTGGTGGGGTGATTATTTAAGTACTGCTAAGTGAAAATCGTACTTTTATACATAGACTTAAAACATTATGGGGTTTCAAATGGATAGTAAACAATATACTTGCCGTGTTACATGGTCAGCAGAATATAATGAGTATGTTGGGTTGTTCGAACCACAAGCACTAGCCATTTGTTGTAATTCAGCTTTAAGCGCCCTTAATTCTTTCATGCGTTTATTCACTAGTGCAAGTTGCTGATCAATTAATGCATTAACGCTAGAGCAGCTTTCTTCTGGCTTATTTTTTAATTCGATAAGACGTTTAATATCATTGAGTGATATATCTAGGCTGCGACAATGCTTTACGAATTCCAATTGTTTAAGTGCTTTGCTATCATACAGCCTGAAATTACCTTCTGAACGATTTGGATTTAACAGTAATCCTTCTCTTTCATAATATCTAATCGTTTGTATTGAACAGCCCGATTTTTTTGACAATTCGCCTATTTTCATCAATTTCCCCCAGACATTTGACTCTATAGTTACTATAGAGTCTATAGTATAAGTATGCAACGAAAAGGATATATAAAAAATGACTGAGAAATATTTAAACAATACGAATATCGTTAATTTTGAACACAAAGATATCCAATCCTTGATCGATCAACGTAGGTGGAAAAACTTGGATAACTTCAACAAAATTGGTGCCGCTTATCAGTTTGTAAAAGATGAGATTTTCTTTGGTTATAATGAAAGCGATGATATTGCAGCAAGCGATGTGCTAGCAGATGGTTATGGACAATGTAATACTAAGGGTAATCTGTTAATGGCACTATTGCGTGGACTAGGCATTCAATGCCGATTTCATGGGTTTACCATAGACCAGCAACTACAAAAAGGTGCTATCCCAAGCTATGTATTTTGGTTAGCACCTAAATACATCATTCATAGTTGGGTAGAAGTTTACTTTGAAGGGCGTTGGATAAACTTAGAGGGCTTTATATTGGATGAGCAATACTTAAGCTCTCTACAGGAGAAATTTGACCAAGTAAAAGATGATTTTTGTGGTTATGGTGTTGCAACAAAGTGCTTTTCATCACCAGATACAGATTGGCGTGGAGAAAATACCTATATTCAAAAAGAAGGTATTCATGATGACTTTGGGCTTTATGATTCCCCTGATGAGTTCTATCTCGAAAAAGGGACTAACTTGTCGGGGTTCAAACGCTGGATATATCAACGCTTGATACGTCACTTGATTAATATGAATGTATCAAAACTAAGAAATAGAAAAGTACTAGAGGTACAAAATGCACAACCATAATCATAGTCATCAACATGGTAAAGATGACCGTATTGGTTGGGCATTTTTCCTTAATGTGACATTCACTATTATCGAATTTATAGGTGGTTGGCTCACTAACAGTACGGCGATAATGGCAGATGCAGTTCACGATCTTGGTGATAGTCTTTCAATAGGTTTTGCGTGGATTTTAAGTCGTTTTTCAGATAAAGAAGCATCAGATAAGTTTAGTTATGGTTATCGTAGACTTACTCTCTTTGGCGCATTGATAAACAGTATTGTTTTAATCATTGGCTCAATTTGGATTTTATTTGAAGCAATTCCAAAGCTGTCCAATCCTGAAATGCCTGTAGTCGAGGGGATGTTAGGGCTAGCGATACTCGGCGTTGCCGTTAACGGATATGCTGTATTAAAATTAAAAGCGGGTGAAACATTAAATGAGAAAGTGCTGACATGGCACCTTCTTGAAGATGTACTTGGATGGGTTGCCGTTCTTATAGTCTCTATCGTACTGTTGTTCGCTGAACTGCCGATATTAGATCCCCTTTTATCAATAGGGTTCACGCTGTTCATCTTGTTTAATGTTTTCAAAAACCTGAAATCAACACTCGTTTTATTTCTTCAAGCTGCACCCGATAAAGAGACTCAAAAGCGTATTAAACTATCACTAATGGAATTTCCTGAAGTTAATGGTATCCACCACATGCACTTTTGGTCACTAGATGGTGAAAGTCACGTTTTAACAGCGCACCTTGAGCTGAGTGACAACTTTGACGTTAAAGAATTAATTAGGCTTAAACAAGAAGTTGCAGCTAAATTATCTTCCTATCATTTATCGCATACAACGATAGAGTTTGAGTTTTTAAATGAAAATTGTCGGGATGAAGCGCAGTAAGCTTTATCAATAAAATGTTGGGCATACAATATTAAAAGCAGCTTAATTAGGCATAACCTAGTAATTAAGCTGCTTTTTTTGATTTTAAATTTCGTCGGATTGCTGTTTGCTACTCTCAGAGCCATGCGCCCATTGATATAAAATAGGCAATACAAACAAAGTTAAAATTGTAGAAGATACAATACCGCCGATAACAACTGTTGCTAGTGGTCGTTGTACTTCTGCACCAATTCCAGTGTTTAACGCCATTGGAATAAAACCTAAACTTGCGACCAGTGCCGTCATTAAAATAGGTCTTAAACGAATGATGTGCTGAGTTTCCATCATTGTCTTGGCTTGATGCGGATCAGTCTAAAGCATTCTCAGGAATAGAGGAGCTCGTTGCTGATGTTGTCGCTGATATGATTAGCAATAATGAAAAAGTTCCTACACCACTCTCCGGGAAAATATAGTAGGCAGTTTGTTGTCCTTGTTCTCAGTGGTTCAACAAAAACTAGCCCTCGAAGCCGCAGAACGTGGCGTGGACATAAATTGTTTAGTATCAGTAAAAAGAGCGATGTAATTTTAGTACGAGTGAGTGATAGAGCAGGAACCTATGCTTCATATATTCAGTAAATGGTATGTTTTTGAATTAATAGGTATTTTTAAATAAAGCTTTCTTTGATTTAGTGCTTTTTATTTAATAAATTAATTTTAAAAACAACTTAGGCTAATTGATAAACACTATCTGGAAAGATTAAAAGAAAATATTTTTTAATTTCTGCTAATTCATTTAAGGCAGGTTCCCTTTCAAGCAGTTGAAATGTCCAAATAAGTACAGCCTGATGATTATCATAGCAAGTATTTACTCCAAGAAAATTAGCCATTCCATAACTTCTATTGATGTTCATTTCTTTAATTAATTGATTTCCTAAGTCACGAGCTTGCTGGCTGATCAATAACTCATTTGGTAACACGGCGGTCATCTCCACAAAATAATCTAATGCAGGTTCAATCCTTATATTTAAAAAGTTATAATTTAGTTGAAATGGATAAAATATACTTTCTATAAGTTGTAATAACCTGCTGTAGGTTAATTTTAGCAAAGTATTACTCAGTCAACAACTTCAAATAACCCACAGCAAGTTATTTTTTGTAAATTAATTTAAATATGATTACTTGTAAGTTATCTAGCCTCATGGGCGATAGAAAAATTTTAAAATTAAGTGAAGTGGTGCATGCAACAGGTATCAATCGCAACACGCTCACAAGTATGTATTATGACCGTGCTGTACGTATTGAATTACCAGTCGCCGATAAGTTGTGTAAGTACTTTAACTGTACGATGAATGATTTGTTTGAGTTTAAGGAAGAAGTTGAAGAAAAAGATTAACTTAATACTTCGTTTGATAAGTTTTTCGAAGAAAAAGACTAGCCAAGGTAATACCCCCATTTTTAATTGAATTAATGGGTAGAAAATCTAAAGCCTTGTTATTGTTTAAAAATAGGTGGACAACCATTTACTGACATATGAGGTCGTTCATGATTATAAAAGTACTGCCAGTCAGTTGTATAGTCCTGCACCTCGCTCAGATCTCGAAATAAATATTGATTTAGACACTCATAACGTACTGTACGATTAAATCGCTCAACATATGCATTTTGCTGTGGATTGCCTGGTTGAGTAAATACATGCTCAATACCATGCTGATCACACCACTTTTCCATCAGCTCACTTATATACTCTGGGCCGTTGTCGGTTCTAATGCGTTTAGGTTTGCCTCGCCATTCAATGAGCTGATCAAGTCCTCTCAGTACACGTTCTGCTGGCAATGAAAAGTCAATCAATATATCCAATGACTCGCGATTATAGTCATCAATCACGTTGTGAACTCGATAACTACGTCCATCACTGAGTTGATCATGCATAAAGTCCATTGACCATGATTCATTCTTAGCTGTCGGTACTGCAAGGGTTTCTGGCTGTTCTCGTTTAATCCGCTTATTAGGCTTGATTCTTAAATTAAGCTCAAGCTCCTTATAAATGCGATAGACACGTTTGTGGTTCCATTTGTATTTTTTAACATTACGCAAATACAGGAAACAAAGCTTGAAGCCCCATGTTTTATGATCATTGGTTAATTGAATCAACCATTCGGCAATCTGTTGATTCTCTTCATCTAAACGAGCTTTATAGCGATAACACGTTTGACTGACTTTAAAAATTAAGCAGGCCATGCTGATTGAAATCTTAAATTGCTCAGTAGCTTGCTGAGCAAGTGACTTTCGCTGAACAGGCCTTAAAACTTTTTTAAAAGTGCATCTTGCAAGATGTCTGACTTTAGCCGCTCATCAGCATACATGCGTTTTAAACGGGCATTTTCAGCCTCAAGTTCTTTAAGCCGCGTCATCATTGAAAGATCCATGCCGCCATATTTGGACTTCCACTTGTAGAATGTAGCAGAGCTCATACCATGTTCGCGGCACAAGTTCGGTATGGGTGTTCCTGCTTCAGCTTGCTTCAAGATACTCATGATCAAGCTGTCTGAATACTTAGATGTTTTCATAGAAAATCTCCTTAAATCAAGGTTATTCGATTTTCTACTTTTAAACTCAATTATTTTTAGGGAGGATTACCCCAATACTTAGTTTGATAAGTTTTTCTCTGCAGATCTAATATTGAATTTTATAAAATATCATTACAAACAGAGGTGGTTCCACTTGTTTGAACAACTAAAAGCGTATTTATAAGTGATATTCCGCTCTAGTTAAGCCACCTTGTTTTGTTGGGGTAGCTGATCATAGTAAAACTCATTTGGTGTCATTTTGTCTAGACTCGAATGAGGTCGTTTCAGATTATAAAACTCAAAATATGCACTCAATTGCTTTTTCGCATCTGTGACACTGCTATAAGCTTTGAGATACACCTCTTCATATTTAACGCTCCGCCATAATCGTTCAACCATCACATTATCTACCCATCGACCTTTACCATCCATACTGATTTGAATGCCATTTGATTTCAATACATCAATAAATGCATCACTGGTGAACTGACTGCCTTGGTCTGTATTCAATATTTCAGGTGATCCATATTTTTCAATCGCTTCATTTAAAGCCGAAATACAAAAATCCACCTCCATACTAATCGATACCCTATGCGCAAGTACCTTGCGGCTATGCCAATCAATCACAGCACATAAATAAACAAAGCCTTTTGCCATAGGGATATACGTTATATCAGTAGACCACACTTGATTACTGCGCTGAATAGCCAATCCTTTGAGCAGATATGGATATTTACGGTGAGCTTGATTAGCCTGGCTTAAATTTGGTTTGCAATATAACGCCTGAATACCCATTTTCTTCATTAAAGTACGTGTATGACG